>CAZKER010000222.1:0-20415 GCA_964551845.1 uncultured Cyanobium sp. | reverse complement strand
ACCCGACAGGCCTGGTGAAGCTGGGCGTCAATGGCAAGGTGGCGGTGTACCGCGGCGTCAGCCGCAGCAGTTCCGGTGGCAAGGCCCAGCGGCATTGGGTGGTGGTGAAGCTCAACCGACTGAAGCGGTAGTAACTGGCATCACAGCGCCGCCAGGGCCGAACGCAGGGAAGGGCCATGACTGGCCAGGTGGGCGGCGGCTGAGGCCGCATCCAGGCCGCTTTCGGCCATCAGCAGGGCCAGCTTCACCGAGCCGCCGCTCTGCAGCAGCAGTTCCCGGCCGCGCTGCCGCTCCAGCCCAGCCAGATCGCCAAGGATGCGCAGGGCCCGATCTTCCAGCTTGCTGTTGGTGACGGCCACATCCACCATGCGGTTGCCATGCACCTTGCCCAGGCGCACCATCACGCCGGTGGAGAGCAAATTCAGCGCCATCTTGGTGGCGGTGCCGGCCTTGAGCCGGGTAGAGCCCGCCAGTAGTTCGGGGCCCGTAAGCAAGCGAATGTCGATGGAGCAGGGCATCGGCACCTGCTCGGCTGGCACGCAGGCCATGGCGATCGCCAAGGCGCCAATCGCCTGGGCGTGCTCCAGGGCCCCGAGCACGTAGGGAGTGGTGCCGCCAGCAGCGATGCCCACCAAGCAATCGGCCGGGCCAAAGCCGCGCTCCTCCAGATCGCTGCGGCCAGCAGCTGCCAGATCCTCCAAGCCCTCGGAGCTGCGCAGCAGGGCGGCAGCACCACCAGCGAGCACGCCCTGCACCAGCTCCGGCGCCGTGCAGAAAGTTGGCGGACACTCGGCCGCATCCAGCACACCGAGCCGGCCGGAGGTGCCCGCCCCTAGGTAAAAAAGTCGCCCGCCAGCCTGCAGACGCGCGGCGATGGCATCCACGGCGGCAGCCAGGGCGGGAGCGGCTGCTTCCAGGGCCCGCTGGGGCTCCCTTTCGTTGGCGCAGAAAAGGCCCACCAGCTCGTCGGTGGGTAGCTGGTCGAGCCGCTCGCTGAGGGGGTTGGCCTGTTCGGTGAGCAGGTGACCGCGATCAACCTGAGAGCTCACAGCAAGCCCTCTAGTTGGCGGCGGAAGGCTTCGAGGCTGGGATCAGCGGTGCTCTCTCCCGCCTGCTCCTGCTGCTCCTGCTGCCCTTGCCAGTTGGCCACATCCATATTGCGCTCGGGCGGAGCGATCAGCAGCCGGTCTTCAGCGCTCTGGGGCAGGAAGCCGGCGGGCACAAAGCGGGCCTCATAGCCCGCCTGGCCGCAGAAAAGCTCCATCTCTTCGCGGTCGAGCGGCTCCACGGTGGGCACCGGGAAGTCCTGGGCTTCGAGCAGACCGGCATAGCGCTCCGCATCGTCGCTGTCTTCAAACAGCAGCACCACCGTGCGGCCGTTGAGCTCGAGCGAATGGATGCCTTCCTGGTCGGTTCCGGCATCGAAGAGCAGCACATGCACCGGCATGGAACGCGGCATAGGGCAATGACAACCTCAGTGTGTCACCGGTCCAGGCCATCGGGGTCGTCGGCGAGCTCCTGCAGCCGCTTGTAGAGGGCAGCCTCCGCCTCACCCAGCTGCTCCGGCACAAGGATGCGCACCTCCACCAGCTGGTCGCCGCGCTGCTCACCCCACTCCTGGCCCCGCCCCCGCAACCGCAGCAGGCGGCCGCTGGAGGAGCCAGCCGGCACCCGCAGCTTCACCGGTCCGCGCAGGGTGGGCACCACCACCTGGCAGCCCAGGGCCGCTTCCGCTGGTGTCAGTTCGAGGGGATAAATCACCCGCAGGCCGTCGATGCGCAGGCCTTCTGCGGTGCGCACCCGCAGCTGCAAGAAATGGTCGCCGCCGCCGGGGGTCACGCCCGCCAGCCGCAGGCGCCAGCCATCGCCGGCTAGAGGAGGAGTCCACACCTCCACCGCAGTGCCGTCAGCTAGCTCCAGCTCCACCCGCTCCCCCTGTAGCGCCTGCTCGGGAGTGAGCTCCACCAGGCTCTCCTGGTCGCTGGAAGCCTGCACCGGCGGTGGCGGCGGCGGCGAGGCAGTTACCGAACCAGACGCCTGACGAGGCTTTTCTGCAGGAGGTTCGGGCTCGGGCGCTTCCCACTCGGGTTCAGCGGGCCGGCGGGAGCGTTGACGCTCGCCAAAGAGGACCTCGAGGTATTCCTCGAAGTCTGGGAAACCAGAAGCAAAGGGATCCTGGGGCTGCCGGTCTTGGCCGTCGCCGGGCATACCGGCCTCCCAGGCCTGGCGTCGCCGCGGATCCGAGAGCACCGCATAGGCCTCATTGACCAGCTTGAAGCGCTCTTCCGCCAGCGGGTCGTTGCCATTGAGATCGGGGTGCCAGCGGCGGGCCTGGGCCCGGAAAGCCCGTTTGAGGTTGCTGGCATCGGCGCCAGGCTCGAGGCCCAGCACCGACCAGTAGTCGGCCGGGGCGGCGGGGCTACGCGTCACCGGTAAGAACCATCCCCCCAGGGGTCTTCGTCGCTGCGGGGCCGGCGCTCACGCGCTACGGGTTCAGGTTCGCGATAGGGCTCGCGATAGGGATCCCGGTCGAAGCGACGGGGGGGGGCGGCCCAGGGATCGCTGCCAGGGCGGTTCCAGTCATCCCAGTCGTCATCGGCAAACAACTCATCTTTGAGCGAGCCCAAGGTGTTCTTGAGACCCTGCAGCGGCCCCTGCTCGGCCTTGCGTTCGCTCAACAGGCGGCGGTTGAGGCCAAACAAAGCTTCCTGGAGCTGGCTCACGGCCAGCTCCAGCTCCACCAGGTCGTCGGCAGCCAGCAGATCCTGCACATCGCGCAGGGCCATCTCCACTGAGCGCTGCTGGCGCTCAGCGCCATAGGGCCCCAATTCAAGCGAGGCGTCGCGCAGGCGGCGCTCTGCCTGGGCCACCAGGGTTTGGGCGCGATTGCGGCGATCGATCTCAGCCCGTTTGCGGCGATCTTCAGTTGCCTTGAGCTCGGCCTCCTCGATCAACTTGGTGATCTCCTCCTCGCTGAGGTTGGAGCCCCCCTGGATGCTGACGCTCTGCTGGCGCCCGGTGGTGCGATCGGTGGCTGATACCTGCAGCAGGCCATTGGCATCGATATCAAAGGACACCTGCACCTGGGGCACGCCCCGGGGCGCCGGCGGGATTCCAGACAGGCGAAAACGCCCCAGGCTCTTGTTGTCGGCAGCCATCTGCCGCTCCCCCTGCAGCACGTGGATCTCCACCGAGCTCTGGTTGGCCTCGGAGGTGCTGAACAGGTCGCTTTTGCGCACCGGGATCGAAGTGTTGCGCGGAATCAGCACCTTCATCACGCCACCGATGGTTTCGAGGCCAAGCGAAAGCGGCGTGACGTCGTTGAGCATCAGATCGCGCAGCTCACCGGTGAGGATCCCCGCCTGCACCGCAGCACCGATCGCCACCACCTCATCCGGGTTCACCGATTGGCAGGGCTCCAGCGGAATAAGGGTGCGCACCATCTCCTGCACCATCGGCATACGGGTGCAGCCACCCACCAGCACGACGTCGTCGATATCTTCTGCCGCGAAGGCCGAATCCCTCAGGGCCCGCTGCACCGGCCGCAGCAACCGATCCAGCAGATCGGGGCAGAGGCCCTCAAACACCCGCCGCTCCAGGGTGGTTTCGATGTGCAGCGGCCCGTCGGGGCCGGTGGCGATGAAAGGCAACGAAATCGGCGTGCTTTGCACGCCACTGAGCTCGATCTTGGCCTTTTCAGCCGCCTCGGTGAGCCGCTGCAGGGCCTGGCGGTCGCGGCGCAGGTCGATGGCGTGCTCCGCCAGGAAGGCATCAGCCAGCCAGTCGACGATGCGCCGATCCCAGTCGTTGCCGCCCAGCTGGGTATCGCCGCTGGTGGCCTTTACATCAAAGACGCCCTGGGCGATGCGCAGCACCGAGACATCGAAGGTGCCGCCACCCAGGTCGAACACCAGCACCCGCTTCACGGTGCTGCGATCAAAGCCATAGGCCAGAGCTGCCGCCGTGGGCTCGTTAAGGATGCGCTCAACGCTGATGCCCGCGAGGCGGCCGGCGTCACGGGTGGCCTGGCGCTGGGCATCGTTGAAATAGGCGGGCACAGTGATAACCGCCGCTTCCACGGGCTCGCCCAGATAGGTGGCCGCGTCATCGCAGAGCTTGCGCAGCACACTCGCAACCAGCTCTTCTGGGGCGTATTCCCGCTCAGTGGCTGGGCAAACCACGCGCACATTGCCCTGCTCGTTGGCCCGCACGCTGTAGGGCACCGAGAGGCTGCCCTCCTCCAGCTCGTCCCACTGACGTCCAACGAAGCGCTTGAGATTTGCGAAGGTGTTACGTGGGTTCAGCACCAGCTGCCGCCTGGCCAGTTGGCCCACCAGCAACTCCTGCTCCCGGCTGAAGCCCACCACCGATGGAGTTGTGCGGCCGCCTTCGGCGCTGGCGATCACCTGGGGACGGCCGCCTTCCAGCACCGCCACCACTGAATTCGTGGTGCCAAGGTCGATACCAACTATCCGGGACATGGCACCCACCTATCTGTAACCATGCCACTGGAACCCAGTCGACCCATGAAAACGGCGGCTCGGCCCCGCGCTGTGGAGCCCCAAAACTACCGGGCCTTCAGACGTTAATCACTACTTAAACGGCGGCGCGTCCAGCGGTTCGTAGATTTCGCCTGGATCGGCCGCTCAGCGCTGACCGATGCAAAGCCATCCATCCCCATGCTGACGGACTCCAGCCAAGCGGGCTCAGGCCCTGTGAATCCAAGCCGCAATTTGGCTGCTGACGCCTTCACCCTGCGTCGCCGCCCACCTTCAGAAAAGTTGCTTGACCTGGGCTTTCGCCAGCTAACCCTGGTGCTCGCCTCAGCTGTGGCGATCGTGCTGTTAGGCATTTTCCTCACCGTGTTCCAAGGTGCGCGGGAGGCGATGGCCAGTTTTGGGCTCAGCTTCCTCACCACCTCCAGCTGGGATCCCGTCAACGAGCAATACGGGGCCTTCATCGCCATCTACGGCACTTTGGTGACCTCGATCCTGTCTCTGGCCATCGCCATCCCCCTGGGCGTGGGCACGGCGATCTTCATCACCGAAGACCTAATCCCCAGTTCAATGAGGGAGGCGATTGGCCTGATGGTGGAACTACTTGCCGCCATTCCTTCGGTGGTGCTCGGACTTTGGGCCATCTTTGTGATGGAGCCGGCCATCCGCCCAGCCCTCAATCTGCTGCACAGCTTGTTGGGCTGGAGTCCTTTCTTCAATACCGTGCCCCAGGGCCCTGGCATGGCCCCGGCCATCCTGATCCTGGTGGTGATGGTGCTGCCAATCATCACGGCCATCTCACGAGATGCCCTCAATCAAGTGCCGCTTGAACTGCGCCAGGGGGCCTACGGGGTGGGGACCACTCGCTGGGGAGCCATTTTCAGCGTGATCTTGCCGGCCGCGGTTTCGGCCATAACTGGCGGCGTGATGCTTGCCCTAGGCAGGGCCATGGGGGAAACCATGGCGGTCACGATGATTATCGGCAACGCCCTCAACTTCGATCTGTCACTGCTGGCTCCCGGCAACACGATCGCCTCGATGCTCGCCAATCAGTTCGGCGAAGCCGATGGCATCCAGGTGTCGGCGCTTATGTATGCCGCCTTGATCCTGATGCTGCTCACATTCGCGGTGAATGTGGCCGCCCAGTGGCTCGTCCGTCGCCTCAGCCTGCGTTACTGATCACCACCATGGCGAACCCTTCCCCGATCACCTACGACAACACCGCCCTATTTGACCGGCGGCCGTTGCACTTCGATCCAGGCCTGCGGCGCAACCGACTCAATCTGCTGTTCACCAGCATCGCTGGCATATTTGCTGCAATTGCGGTTTTGCCCCTGGTTCTGGTCTTGTTCCACGTGTTGATGCAGGGCGGCCGCCTGATCAGCGTGGGCTTGTTCACCCAACTGCCACCCCCACCCGGACTGGATGGTGGAGGCATAGGTAACGCCATCCTCGGCACCATCCTGGTGACCCTGATCGCCTCTCTGATTGCCATCCCTGTGGGAGTGGGGGGCGGTATCTATCTCAGCGAATACTCGAACCGCGGCTGGTTTGCCCAGTTCGTCGGCTTCGGCAACGACGTTCTAGCCGGCGTGCCATCGATCATCAGCGGTGTTTTCGTCTACGGCATTGTCGTAGCCACCCGGGTGTTTTTCGACCAGAGCTACAGCGCCATGGCTGGCGGCATCGCCCTGGCTGTGTTGATGCTGCCGACTGTAATTAAGACCACCGATGAGGGGCTCAAACTGGTGCCCCAGGAGCTGCGCTGGGGTGCCTACGGCGTAGGTGCTTCCAAATTCGTGACCGTGATGCGGATCACCCTGCCATCGGCCTTCACGCCTATCGCCACTGGCGTAGTGCTGGCCATCGCCCGAGCAGCCGGTGAAACGGCCCCATTGATCTTCACGGCTCTCTTCTCCCCCTTCTGGCCTGAGGGGGTTTTCAATCCGATCGCCACCATGTCGGTGCTGATCTTCAATTTCGCGATCATGCCCTATGAGGCCCAAAACGAACTTGCCTGGGCCGCTTCATTTGTGCTGGTGATGATGATCCTGGCCGCCAACCTGCTGGCCCGCTGGATAAGCCGGATGGCCAAAGTCTGAAGCCCGACCCTCCAGTCCCTCCCTTCCCCCATTCCCTCCAGACCCATGACCAGCAGCCTGAGCTCCAGCCAAGTCGTCAGCTCCAGCAAAGGAGATGTCTGCATGTCACTGCAGAACGTCACTATCTCCTACGGCAAGTTTGAGGCGGTAAAGAATGTGTTCATGGACATCCCCCGAGGCCGGGTGACCGCCTTTATCGGACCTTCAGGCTGCGGTAAATCGACCGTATTGCGCGGCTTGAATCGGATGAATGATCTGATTCCGGGTTGCAAACTCAAGGGCAGGGTGGTTTTTGACGGCCACGACCTCTATGACCCCAAGGTGGATCCGGTGGAGGTAAGGCGGCGCATCGGCATGGTGTTCCAGAAACCCAATCCTTTCCCGAAATCGATCTACGAAAACATCGCTTTCGGCGCCCGGATCAATGGCTTCAAGGGTGATATGGATGAGCTGGTAGAGCGCTCTCTGCGCAAGGCTGCCGTTTGGGATGAATGCAAGGACAAACTGCGGGAGAGCGGTTTTGCCCTGTCGGGCGGCCAGCAACAGCGCCTCTGCATTGCCCGCGCCATCGCCACCGAGCCTGAGGTGATCTTGATGGACGAACCTTGCTCAGCCCTTGATCCGATCTCCACACTCAAGATCGAAGAAACAATGCATGAGCTGAAGCGCAGCTACACGATCATCATCGTGACCCACAACATGCAGCAAGCCGTGCGAGTGGCCGATCAAACTGCCTTTTTCAATGCCGAAGCTGTGGAAGGCGGCACAGGCAAGGTGGGCTACCTGGTGGAGTTCAACGACACCGAACGAATCTTCAATGCCCCTGGCCAGCAGGCAACCCAGGACTACGTTAGCGGCCGATTCGGCTGACAACAACAGGATAATTTTAATTACACTAGAAAAATATACATAGAATAAATAAATATCCAGCAGGCTGGAGGTCGACTTACTCGATCTCTGCAAGCCAAAAAAAAGCCGGCTGCAAGGCCGGCTTTAAAACGGAGAGGGAGGGATTCGAACCCTCGATAGAGTTGCCCCTATACAGCATTTCCAGTGCTGCGCCTTCGACCACTCGGCCACCTCTCCAGGGGCAAAATGGGGCAACCAGATGGCAATGTAGCAGCATGACTCGCACCCATCCGATCACGGTTCACTGGCGCCAAACCGGCCAGGTGATTCGCCACGAGGTTCCTGAAGGGGAATACATCCTGCGCAGCTTTGAGCAGCAGGGAGATCCCCTGCCTTTCAGTTGCCGCAACGGCTGCTGCACCGCCTGCGCTGTGCGGGTGATCAACGGTGAAATTGATCAGCGCGAGGCCCTTGGCCTCTCCCGGGAGCTGCGCGGGCGTGGCTACGGATTGCTGTGTGTGGCCAGGTCTACCGGGCCCTTGGAAGTGGAAACCCAAGACGAAGACGAGGTCTACGAGCTGCAATTCGGGCGGCACTTTGGCCGCGGCAAAGTGCGGTCCGCCCTACCCCTGGAGGAGGAATGAAAGCAACCAGCACCACGGCCTACGAGCAATCAGGCCTGAGCATTGGCGAGCTCGAACGACTGGCGGCCGTGGCGCGCCTGGCGGCGGAGGCCGGTGGCAGCCAGTTGCGCCGGCACTTCGGTCGCTTGCAGCAGGTGCGAGAGAAAGGGCGCTCTGGAGATCTGGTGACCGAGGCAGACCATGCCGCCGAAGCGGCGGTCCTGGCGCTGCTCGAGGCCAAAACCCCGGAGATTGGCGTTCTGGCCGAAGAGAGCGGAAGCCGCCCCAGGCCCGGCGATCTGGAGTGGTGCGTCGATCCCCTCGATGGCACCACCAACTACGCCCACAGCTACCCGTTGTTTGGCACCTCGGTGGGCTTGTGCTGGCGGGGCGTGCCCCTGCTCGGCGCCCTAGCCGCTCCAGGCCTAGACCAGCTCTACTGGGCCGCGCCAGGCCTGGGCTCCTGGTGCAATGGCAGCAGGTTGGCCGTCAGTAATTGCCCCAGCCTGGAACAGGCATTGCTGGTGACCGGCTTTGCCTACGACCGCCGCAGCCGACTGGACAACAACTACGCCGAATTCGCCTGGTTTAGCCACCGCACCCAGGGCGTGCGCCGTGGCGGATCGGTGGCACTAGATCTGGCCTTCGTGGCCGCCGGCAAGCTCGACGGCATCTGGGAACGGGGGTTATCGCCCTGGGATCTGGCTGCCGGAGTGGTGCTGGTGGAGCAAGCCGGCGGTGTGGTGAGCGCTTACGACGGCTCAGATTTTGCGCTCGACTCGGGGCGGGTCCTGGCCTGTGGAGCGACCCTGCAACCAGCCATGATCGAAGGCCTGGCCGCCTGTCGCCCCCTGGCCGGCGCCAGCTATGGCGCCCCTGAACTCGACTCTCCCTGATTCGATCCATAGGATCAGCCCACCTCTCCCGCATCCAACGCCGCAATGGCCCTGCAACCCGCCGCTGGCGTTCGGGATCTCAACCCTCGCGAAGTTGAAGGCAACCGGCGCATCGCCGATCAACTCGCGGCGGTGTATCGGCTCTGGGGCTACCAAGAGGTGGCACCGCCCAGCTTTGAGCGGCTCGACACCCTGGAAGCCGGCGGTGGCATCGACGGCCGCGAGCTGGTGCGACTGGCAAGCGATGAGCCCCTGGGGCTGCGGCCGGAGCTGACCGCCTCGATCGCCCGCGCCGCCAGCACCCGCCTGGCCGAGCGCCCCCGCCCCCTGCGGCTCTGGGCCATGGGCAGCACCTTCCGCAGCTCCATGGCTGAAGGCGGCTCCCAGCGGCTGCATGAGCAGCTGCAGAGCGGCGTGGAGCTGCTCGGGGCCAAGACCGCCGCCGCCGATGTGGAGCTGATGCGGCTGCTGCTTGCTGCGGCTGGAGCTCTTGGGCTGGAGGCCCGGCACCAACCACGATTGCTGGTGGGTCACCACGGCGTGCTCAGCGCCCTGCTGCGCCAGTTACCCGAGACACAGCAGGGCGCGGCACGCACCGCCTTAACCAACTTCGACCCCCTGGCTCTAGCCCAACTGGCCCTCCCAGATTCAGATCGTCAGCGGCTGGGCAGCTTGATGCGTCTGCGGGGCGAGCCGGTCAAGGTGTTGTATCAGTTGGAGCAATGGCTGGGGCCCATCCCCCTGCTGGCCGAGCTGGGCGAGACCTTGGCAGCGGTGGCCCCGGCCGCGGAGCGCCTCGGCGTGCAGTTGCAGCTCGATCCAAGCTTCCAGCCCCACTTCGCCCTCTATGACGGCCTGGTGCTGAAGCTGGTGTGCCAGGGGCAGGAGGTGCCGGTTGAGATTGCCAGCGGTGGGCGCTACGACGCCCTAGTGGGTCGCTTTTGCCCGGAACCGGGCGAGGCCGCTGGCGTTGGCTTTGGTTTCGATGTGGGAGCGGTGCGGGAGCTGGTGGCGCCAGCACTGGAAAGCCGGTTGCCAGTGCTTGTGGCCTATGGCTGCCCCCATCACCTGGCCGCAGCCCTCGATCAGCTGGAAGCCCTGCACCAGGCAGGCATCTGCGCCGAATTGCTCAGCGGAGCCTGCACCAATCAAGCTGAAGCTGAGGCCCTAGGCGAGGCCCGCGGCTGCGGCCGCACCCTCTGGATCGATCCCTAGGATCCAACAGGGCTAATTGCCCTCCTTCTTGCACCCCTTGCGCCAATGGCCCACACGATCGTCACCAACGTCTGTGAAGGCGTAGCCGATTGCGTGGATGCCTGCCCAGTGGCTTGCATCAACCCTGGCCAAGGTGCCAACACCAAGGGCACAAACTTTTACTGGATCGACTTCGACACCTGCATCGACTGCGGCATCTGCCTGCAGGTTTGTCCGGTGGAGGGAGCCATCCTTCCCGAAGAAAAGCCCGAGCTGCAGCAGGCAGGCTGAGCGCTACAGCAGGCAGGCTGAACGCTACGGGAAGCAGGCTGTGTGCTGCGCCACTTAGCTAAGCCAAGACTTAGCCAAGCCAGAGTTCGGAGACCCCTCCCTCAGCCCCATTGAGCCGGAAGGCCCAAGCTCCGTAAGGTTTGGCCCAACGACCAAAACGCTTGCCATGACGGTGCTGGAACAGGGCCAGATTCAGATCCACACCGAAAATATCTTTCCGATCATCAAAAAGGCCGTCTACAGCGGCCATGAGGTGTTCCTGCGGGAGCTGGTGAGCAATGGCGTGGATGCCATCAGCAAGCGGCGCATGGCGGCAATGGCTGGCGACTGCAGTGAAGGTCCAGAAGCCAAGATTTCGATCCGCATCGACCGCGAAGCCCAAACCCTCACCATCTCCGACAACGGCATCGGCATGAATGCCGACGAGGTGAAGCGCTACATCAACCAGGTGGCGTTTTCCAGCGCCGAAGACTTCCTTGAGAAGTACAAGCAGGAAAGCGACGCGATCATCGGTCACTTCGGCCTGGGCTTCTACTCCAGCTTCATGGTGGCCAAGCAGGTGGAGCTGGTGAGCCTCTCGGCCAGTGCTGGCGCTGAGGCGGTGCGCTGGAGCTGTGATGGCTCGCCAAACTTCAGCCTGGAACAAGCCGAGCGCAGCGAGCCCGGCACCGACGTGATCCTGCACCTGATGGAGGAGGAGCTCGAGTACATCGAGCCGGCCCGCATCCGCACATTAATAACCACCTACTGCGACTTCCTGCCGGTGGAAGTGCAGCTGGAAGGCGAAACCGTCAATAAGCGCGAGGCCCCTTGGCGTAAGAGCCCCCGAGATCTCACAGACAACGACTACATCGAGCTTTACCGCTACCTCTACCCCTTCCAAGGCGATCCACTGCTGTGGGTGCACCTCAACACCGACTATCCCTACAACCTGCAGGGAATCCTGTTTTTCCCCAAATCCACCGGAAGGGCGGACTGGGAGAAGGGCGAGATCAAGCTCTACTGCAACAACGTGTTTGTGAGCGATTCGATCAAGGAGGTGGTGCCTCGCTACCTGCTGCCCTTGCGCGGCGTGATCGATTCACCCGACATCCCCTTGAATGTGAGTCGCTCCGCCCTGCAAACCGACCGCCGGGTGCGCTCGATCGGCGGTTTCGTAGCCAAAAAGGTGGGCGACCGGCTCAAGGAGCTGCATCGCGATGATCCCAAGCGCTACGCCGAAAGCTGGGAGTCGCTTGCCCCCTTCATCAAGATCGGCGCCATGGAGGATGAAAAATTCGCCGATCAGGTGGCGGACCTAGTGCTATTTGGCACGAGTGCGCCAGCCGCAGAAGGCGAGAGCCTCGATCCGATCCCCACGGCAGGCGGCAAGGCCTACACCACCCTGGCCGGCTACCGCTCCCGCCTGGATGCAGCCAACGACAAGCGCATTCTTTACTGCACCGATGAAGCCGGCCAGGCCGGTGCCCTAGCCCTGTGGAAGAGCCAAGGCGCTGAAGTGCTGCTGGCCGACACCTTCATCGACACCCAGTTCATCCCCTGGCTCGAATACCGCCATGAGGAGCTGAAGTTTCAGCGGGTCGACAGCGAACTAGATGAATCCCTGCAGGAGAAGGAGAGCGAGATCAGCGATGCCGACGGCAAGGACAATTCCGAAAAGCTGCGCGATCTATTCAAAGGTGCCCTGGCCAACGACAAGGTGACCATTCAGGTGCAGGCCCTCAAGGGTGACAACGCCCCCGCCGCCTTGATCCTGCTGCCAGAGCAAATGCGCCGCCTCAACGACATGGGCGCCCTGATGGAGCAGCGCCTGCCGGGCCTACCCGACCATCACGTGCTGCTGGTGAACCGCAAACACAAGCTGGTGGAAGGCCTGCTCAAACTCTCGGCAGGCTCGGTGATCACAACCGGCGGCGGTAGCGGCAGCAGCTCCCCCAGCCAGCAGCTGGCCGATAACCTTGGCCGCCACGTGTATGAATTAGCTCGTTTGGCGGTGGGTGGCCTGGAGCCCAACGAACTGGCCGGCTTCCAGCAGCGCAGCGCCGATTTGATGGGCAAGCTGATGGAGCGGGGGCTCTGATCGCCACTACCACCCCCTTTTGTTAGGGTGGTACTTGGGCAAATGCCCTGAAGTTGTTTTGGAAGTGGTTCATGTCCCGGGTCTGCCAGCTCACAGGCAAGCGCGCCAACAACGGCATGGCCGTCTCGCACTCCCACGTGCGCACCAAAAAGCTCCAGCAGGTGAACCTGCAGGAGCGCCGTCTGTGGTGGGCTGAAGGCAACCGGTTCGTCAAGTTGCGAGTCTCCACCCGCGCTCTGAAAACCATCCAGAAGAAGGGTCTGGGCGCTTACGCCAAAGAGTTGGGCGTAAACCTGGCAAAAATCTGAGGCAGCCATGCAGCGTCGGGCACTCCTGCAGGGCCTAGCTGCTCTTCTGCCAGCAACAGCAAGTGCTGCAAGCCTGTTGGCATTTAGCCGACAGGCTTTTGCATTGGGAGGCACCCTGCCCGCCCTAAACCAAGCTGCACCTGACTTCGATCTCGCTGGCATCGCCCCGGCTGCCAATGGTGAGGCAGGAGCTACCCGATTGAAATTGGCTGATTTCCAGGGGAGTTGGTTGGTGCTCTATTTCTATCCGCGTGATTTCACAGGCGGGTGCACCATCGAGGCTCGTGGTTTTCAAAAAGACCTGGCCAGCTTTAGTGCTGCCAATGCGGCTGTGGTTGGGGTGAGCGCCGACGATGCCGAATCCCACGCCGATTTCTGCAGCAGCGAGGGCCTGGCCTTTCCTTTGCTATCCGATCCAGCCGGCACGGTGAGCCGCGCCTACGGCAGCTGGATCTCCCCCTTTTCTCAGCGCCACACCTTCCTGATCGACCCCTCAGGAATATTGCGCTCCACTTGGGTGGCGGTCCGTCCCAGCGGCCACAGCGCCGAAGTGCTCAGCGCATTGCAGCAATTTCAGGTCAGCCGATAGGTCATAAACCAGCCTGTGGCGCCAGCTGTAGCGCACAGCGTGGCCAATGGCCAGGATCCAGTCGGTTTGCACTAATACTGGCGAACCGGCAAAACGGTGCAGCCACAATTGAGGCGGGAGATCTATCGGGGGGAGACCCAGAGGAGAAACTCATGCCCCCTGCTAGCGGCCTGGAGCGCTTGCGTCCAGAAAAGCGAGAACATGCCGGTGTACTTCGGTCTGTTGACGCAGCTCCTGCAGCCGCGAAGCCGGCGGTGGGGTGTCGAGCGCCGCATCCCAACTGGCCAGCATTCCAGGGGATGGCGACGCGTCCAGGCTGTGACAGGGGCAGCCGAGATCGGCGGCGGCGGCGGCCACCTTGGGGTCGTAGCTGAGGGCAGCGCAAGGCGCACCGGAGAGGGCCGCCAGGATCAGGCCGTGCAGCCGCATCGCCAGCACCAGGCTGGCGCCGCTGCACACAGCCATCGCCTCCCGGGGCCGCTCGGCAAGCACTTCCCGACTGCGGGCTGCCAGTCCGGCCGGCAGCAGCTGGTCGCGGCGCAGCTGCTCAAGCAGGCCCCTGTCCTGGTTGGCGTGGAAGGGCAACCAGATCACCTCGCGATCGTGGCTGGCCGCCAACTGATCGAGGGCTTCCAAATAGGGCTTCCAAGCAGGCCCTTGCAGCTGCCGGGTGGGGCGGAAGCAAAGCACCAGGGGGCCGCCGCTACCACGCCATTGCTGGGCCGGCAACGCCCACACCGGATCGCTGCCCACCGGGCCCTCGCGCCCCAGGCGCTTGGCCAGCGCCGCCGACTCCGGATCCCGCCAGCTCAGCGCCGTGGCCAGGCCCAGCAGGCGGCCCACCAGCAGCCGGCTGCGCCGGCGCCGGAGCGGGCCCAAACCCTGGCCCCAGAGCAGCACCGGCTTGCCCTCAAGCCGGGCCGCCGCGATCAGAGCGGCGTAATAGAGCAGGCTGCGAAAACTGGTGGAATCCTGCAACAGGCTGCCGCCACCTAGCACCAAGGCATCGCAGCGCCGCAGCGCCTTGAGCACCAGCGCCAGGCTGCGGCGCGGCACCGTCTCTACACCGAAACGCTCCCGCACCAGTGCCGCGTCATGGGCTGTCACCGTGGCCTGGCAGCCAGCAGGTAATTGGCTCAGCAGCACCTCCAGCAGGGCATCATCGCCAAGGTTGTGTTCGCCGTAGTAGCCGCAGAGCAGCACACGGCTGCGCGGCAGAGACGTGCGCACCAAACCCGTTGTTGGCGGGCCGATCTGCTGTCTGGTCCCGCGCACGAGCCACTTCTCACCTCTCTTTCAGCATCGCACCCTGACAGATTGATTTGTGTCGCTGAAGCCCTGCTCATTGGTGGCCATCAAATCTGTCAGCCGGGATCCTCAGCGCATCCGCCACATTCACAACCACCACTTCGATAGCCGTCGCTGGGATCACGTGGCGCTCCGCGATGACGACATCGTCATCACCAGCCCTTACAAGAGCGGCACGACCTGGTTGCAAGCCATCGTTGCTCACCTCGTGTTTGACGGTGAACTCCCGGCCCCCCTGGCCGATCTCTCTCCCTGGCTGGAAGCCAACTACCACGATCTAGACATGCTGGCGCTGGCGCTTGATCAGCAACGCCACCGCCGTTTCATCAAAAGCCACCTACCCCTCGATGCCCTGCCCTGGGATCACCGGCGCCGTTTTCTCTACATCGCTCGCGATGGACGGGATGTAGCGATGTCGCTCTGGAATCACTACCTCAACTGGAGCGACAAGGCCCATGCGCTGGTCAACCAGCTGCCCAACGAACGGGGTGAGACCTTCCCACTCCCCCCTGCGGACGTTCAAACATTTTTTGATGGCTGGTTACACAAGGGTTGGCTGGCATGGGAACGGGATGGCTGGCCCTACTGGTCGTTCTTTCACAACGTGCAGACATGGTGGGATCACCACCACCAGGCCAATATCCTGCTGCTGCACTACAGCGACCTCCTAGCCGATCTGCCGGGCCAGATCGCCAGGATTGCCACCTTTCTCGGCATCGAGATCGACACTCAACGGCTTGCGACTGTGGCAGCGGCGGTCAATATTGATGCCATGCGACTCCACAGCAATCTCTATGTGCCCTGCGGGGGGGAGCTCTGGAAAGGCGGCGCGGCGACGTTCCTCCACCGCGGCAGCAATGGGCGCTGGCGAGGCGTACTGCATCCCGAGCAACTCGAGGCCTACGAACGGGTCAGCCGGGAAGCCCTCAGCCCGGACTGTCACACCTGGCTGCATGGCAGGCCTAGTGAAATTTAGCTACCTCTTGACCATTGCTGAGCGACCTCGATGGTGACGGTGGAAGCCCTCGATGCCCTCGATCTGATGATCTGGCTGGGGAGTGGCGCCCGTGCAGCTGAGTTCACGCACTGCAACCAGAGCACCATGTCGCGTCGGGTGAAGCAAACCCAGGCCGCCTTCAACCTCAAACTGCAATGCATCGCCGGAGCCTGGGAACCGGGGGACAACTCACAGCTGCTCCAACTTGAACGGCAGCTGCACCAACGCAGCCGGTTTCTTAGACAGCAGCACCTACGCCTGCAGGCTCCTTACTGGAGCTCCGAGGCTCTGTTCAACAACCTGCCTCCCTGCTGGATCAGCAACCCCTTCAGTGCCGCAGGCTCCCCCCACCACTGCCTGGAACTCCTCAAGCATCGGGTGGTTGACGCCTGCGTGGCAACCCTGCCGGAAAGGCCAGCCAGCAATGACTCCCGATTTGCCTGTTTTGACCTGTTTCACTCACCGATCCATCTGGTCGCTAGCCCAGCAGCACCGGTGAGCCGCATCACCCAGCCCAGCAGGGCCCAGATCGGGAGCCGTTGCCACATCGCCACCTTTCCCTTCAACCCTCACCCCCAGAAGCTGTTCATCCGCAGCTTCTATGCCCACCATTTCAAGCCCTCTCGCTCCCACAGAAGGGCGCGACACCTTTACACAGAACCGGTGTATTTCGCCAACTCCCTGATGCTGAAAGCCCTAGGCGACAGAATGCCTGTCAGCATTCTCGAGGTGGCCGTACCGTCTCACTACGTGGAGAGCTTGGTGGTTCTGCACGAGAACCGGGAGGAGCCAGCTGTTGCCCAACTGGTTGAGGTGCTGCGCCACCGGATCCTCGAACTGTCACGCTCCGAAGCACAGCTCATCGCCGTCCGCTGACCCCATGCACGCCCTCTCCCTACCCACCTGGTGGATCCATGTCACCTCGGTGCTCGAGTGGATGGTGGCGATGCTGGCGATTCAACGGCTGGGCGTTGCCCGCCGGGAAGGGGGTTGGCGCTGGCTGAGCCTGGCGATGCTGCCCGCGCTGGTGAGTGCCATGGCCGCCTGTACCTGGCACCTGTACGACAACAGCCCTGAGCTGCAAGGGCTGGTGGTGCTGCAGGCGGGGCTGACCACCCTCGGCAACGCAACCCTGGCCCTAGCCACTTGGAACCTGCTGCGTCAACAAAGGCAGGCGGCACCATGAGCGGCCCCCTCAGCTGGCTGGCCGGCATCGATCCCACACCGCTGTTTGTGTTGTCGCTGCTCCCATACCTGGCCTTTCTGTGGTGGGCTGGTCGCATCGAGGGGTTCCCGAAGCTGGCCTTGCGCGGTTTCCAGTTCACCCTGGTGTTTGTGGCTATCACGATCGGCGCCGCCGTGATCGCCCAGCTGCGCTACGGCGCCCTGCTCGCCAACGTGGATCCCCTCCATGGCGGCGCCGAATCCCTGCTCACCATCTCCAACCTGCTGGTGGTGCTGGGCTTCAGCGGTGTAGGCGCCGCGGTTACCACAGCTCAGCCGCAAACGGATCCCACCAAACCACAGCCACCCAAACCACAGCCACCCTCCCCCTGATGCTCTGGACCGTGGCCATCGGACTGGCACTGGTGATGGCACCCAGCCAGGCAGCCACCCAGCTCTCGATTGCTCCTGAGCCGGTCACTCCGTCCATGCAGCCGGTACTACGGGTGGGGGTGGCCGACGGCTCCCAGCCTTGCTCCTACCGGGAGCGGGGTAGCTGGAACGGCATGGCCGTGGAGCTCTGGCAGCGCATCGCCGACCAGGAGGCCATCCCCTACGTGCTGGTGCCGGGCGAAACCTCCGCCAGCCTGCTGGAGGCGACAAGGCGCGGCGAGCTGGATGTGGCCATCGGCTGCATCACGGTGTCGCCGGAGCGAATCCACAACAACCTGTTCTCCCTGCCCTTCCAGGAATCCGGGCTCGGGGTGATGACCAAACGCAACCAGCTGGAGCTGGGCGGGTCCCTGCTGCGAGCCCTGCTGGCGCCCGATCTGATCCGGCTGTTGCTGGCCTATGTGGTGTTGATCGGCGCGCTGAGCGTAGGGGTGTGGTGGGTCGAGCGCGATGGCAGCAAGCCCTCCACCTGGACGGTGGGGCAGAAACGGGCCTTCGCCCTGATCTTTCAGGTGCTAGCCACCGGTCCCGGCACTAACACCGTGGTGGTGAGCGCCAAAGGCCACACCCTGGTGTTCCTCGCCTACCTGGTGCGGATCATCACCGCCTCCCTGCTGGTGAGTTACGTGACCCTCAACGTGGTGCGCAGCAACCAGGAGCTCGGCAGCCGCAGCCTGCGCAACCTCAAGGATCTGGCTGGCCAGCGGGTGGCGGTGCGGCGCGGCACGGTGAGTGATGAACTGCTGCAGCTGTTGAACTCATCCGGCCTTCAGCCACCGATTCAGCTGCGGGAGCTGGACCAGGTCAACAGTGCCGACACCCTGCTTGCCAAGGGCGCTGTGGATGCGGTGATGGCCGATGATATCCAGCTCGACTACCTGCTGCAGCAAATGCCCCATCAGCAATACGTGCTGGCTCTGCGCAACCTCAATCCCCAGTCGCAGGCCTTCGCACTCTCCCCCCGGCTCAGCGAAAAGCAGGTCAGAGGCATCAACGTGGCCCTGGGCCGGCTGAAGCGCGATGGCGTGGTGTCGCGGCTGCGGCAGCAGGCAATGAACAAGTCTTAAGCAGGGGGCTGGAAAGCCAATGGCGCCCGGAAGATGGGGCGTTGGCACCTGCTCCATGATCGCTCCCCTCCTGGCCCTTGCCCCCGCCACCATCACCTGGTCGCCCAAGGTGGCGTTGGTGATGATTGTCTGCAACGTGATTGCCATCGCCGTGGGCAAGGCCACGATCCAACATCAAAACGTTGGTCTGAAGCTACCCAGCGCCGGCCTATTTGGCGGTTTCAGCCACGGCGCCATGCTCGGCACCTTGAGCCTCGGCCACATCATCGGCATGGGCGCCATCCTTGGCCTGGCCTCCCGCGGCGTGGTTTAAAAGCCTGGGTTTAAGAGCCTGGGCTCAGCGCCAACCCAGCAAGTAGGGCAGCGCTTTAAGCCCATAGCGCTCAAAGCGGTAGTCAAACAACAGGGCGGAGAGATCCTCCGCCCGCCGGGTTTGCAAGCCAGCCAGCAGTCGCTCCAGGCGGGCATCGGCCCTGGCACCAGCCAGGGCCAGCCAGGTGCGCCTCGCTAAGCGGCCACTCAGGCTCCAGCGCCAGCCCAGCTCGCGCCGCAACAGGCTCGGGTACAGGTCCAAGCTGTCAGTGCTATCTGCCGTGGCCAGGGCCTCCAGCAACAGCGGTGCCAGCACCCGGGCACTGGCCAGCGCATGGCGGATCCCCTCGCCTCCCAGCAGGTTGGCCGTGCTCACCGCATCGCCTAGGCCGATCAGCCGGCCCACTCGGTGTTGTTCACGCCGCCGCACCGTGCTGCGGATGCGGCCGCCGTGGCGATCTAGCACCCTTGGCTGGCCAAGCCCACAGCGCTCCAGCAAGGCGCCTAGCTCCAAGCCAAGCGCTGGCTGGGGGCGGCTGGAATCCACCAAGCGGCACACCCCTACCTTGAGCTGGCCAGGTGCCATCGGAAACACCCAGCCGTAACCCTGCCGCACCCAGTCGCTACCAAGGAAAAAACTGAGCCGGTCTGCCCAGAGCCGGTGCTGCTCGGGCTCCACCTGCAGCAACCACTCCACCCCCATGCCAGCCACCAGCGGATCGGCCTCCGTCGCCTGCTCGCCAATTAGGGCGCGGCCCTCTCCACTGGCATCCACCAACCAGCGGCTGCGCAGCATGCGGCGGCGACCATCGGCATCCCGCACCACGGTGCAGACGCCAGCGGCATCGTGGTGCCAGCTGAGGGCCGTGACGCCGAGCCGCAGGCAGGCGCCCCAAGCTTGAGCCTGGCCGGCAAGCCACTGGCGCAGGGCACCGAAATCGAGCACGACGCCGAGGGGCTGGTCTGCGTTCCAGAGCCGCCGCTGCTCGCCTGGCCCCACCAGCTGCCAGCCACTCCAGCGCGCCGCCACCACGTCTGCAGGCAGGCCAAAGCGCTCGAGTGCCTCAAGCGGCAGGGCCGCACTACTGAAAGCCGCCTGGCCCAGATGCTTGAGCCTATCTACCAGCAGCACATCCACCCCGGCCTGGGCCAAAAGCCTGGCCAGCTCGGCCCCTGACGGGCCAGCACCCACTACCAGCACCTCGCAGGGACAGAGCTCCGGTTCAGGCGCGTGGGTGCCCAGGCTCAGACGGCAACGGGCGCGGCAGGCGCTACGAGATTGCTCTGCAGCGCGGAGCCGAAACGGGCGATGATCCGCTCGGCCATCTGGGGCGGGGTAAGCCCGAGGCTCTGCTTGCTCTGCTCAGGGCTGGCATGGTCGACCAGCACGTCTGGAATGCCAATGCGCAACACGGGCACCAGCACGTTGTGGTCGCTGAGGGTTTCCACCACCGCAGCTCCAAAGCCGCCAGCCAAGGCACCCTCTTCCATGGTTACAACCCGGCCGATGCGCTTTGCCATCGGCAGGATCAGTGCTTCATCGAGGGGGCGTAAAAAGCGGGCATTGATCACCGCGGCACGCACGCCCTTTTCCTGCAGCAGGCCGGCCGTGGCCATCGCCGGAGCCACCATGGCGCCGTAGGCCACGATCAGCAGGTCGTCGCCATCGGTGATTAGCTCGCCACG
>CAZKER010000221.1:0-14943 GCA_964551845.1 uncultured Cyanobium sp. | reverse complement strand
ATCGGCATCGGCGTTGTGGGCTGCGGCTGCGGCTTCAACAGCGCTTCGGATCAAGGCTCCACGGAGCTCGCGATCGACCTCCACACCGGCTGCTGCCAGCACAACGGCATAGCTCTCAGCACTCGCGACAACCACACTGGCCTTGTGCAAGCGATGGCCCCTGCT
The DNA here is from genome assembly GCA_964551845.1 of uncultured Cyanobium sp. Lineage (GTDB taxonomy): Bacteria > Cyanobacteriota > Cyanobacteriia > PCC-6307 > Cyanobiaceae > Cyanobium_A. The sequence goes on along the minus strand of CAZKER010000221.1, from coordinate 14,778 downwards.
TTCCTTGCCCGCCGCCACAGCCGGATCACTGCCAGCCAGGGTCACAGGTACCAGCTCGTCATCGAGCAGGGCCACAAGCCATCGCACAGGCCTTGAAAAGCGACTCTCTCCCTTCCCCCAGCGCATGAAGCGGCGCCCTTGAAGTGCCTCAATCCAGAGTGGGATCTGGGTCGCCAGCACCTCGGGAGTGGGCCGCCCCAGTTCGAGGCAACGGGCAAAGACAAACGGACCCTTGGGCGTGTCGCGAATTTCAAGTGCCTCGGCCGCCACGCCGCAGCGTTTGGCGAAACCCAGGGCCGCCGCCGTTGGTTGGCCATCCTTCAGAGCTTGGGCCTGGGGAGGCCCTTTGCGCTCCTCCTCCAGGTCGGGCTGGCGAAGTGGCAGCCCAGCCACGCTGACAACCAACCTTCGGGGCGTGCTCGTGCAATAAATACTGGCAGGACTGAGCCTCAGGGCGTCGAGATCGCGGCGTACCAGCTGCTCCAGCTGGGGTAGGGCCATCCGCGCAAAATCGGCGGGGAGTTCCTCAGTGCCGATTTCGAGCAAAAAGGTCGACACGGCGGCAGGGCAACACGAAGCGACTGTATTGAACGCTGTTCGCTAACTTCGATCACGTGCCGAGCGTTGTACCAAGTAACCGATGCCCGAAGTCAAGCCGGCAGCCTCGAAATTTGAGCAGCTCAAGGCCAGTAGCGGCCACCTGAAGGAGCCGTTGCTGACTGAGCTCGCTAACGACGCACCCAACTTCACCGAGGGTGCTGTTCAGATCCTGAAGTTCCACGGCAGCTACCAGCAGGACAACCGCGAGAACCGGCGCAAGGGAGCTGAGAAGGATTGGCAGATGATGCTGCGGTTGCGGAACCCTGGTGGGCGGGTTCCGGGGCCCTTGTATCTAGCGATCGATGAGCTCGCCGATCGGCTTGGTAATGCCAGCCTGCGGGTAACTACACGTCAGGCATTTCAAATGCATGGCGTCCGCAAGGAGAACCTCAAGGAAGTAATCGGCACGATCGTGCGCCACCTGGGCTCGACCTTGTCAGCCTGCGGCGATATCAACCGTAACGTGATGGCCCCAGCCGCTCCCTTCGAAAAGGGGGGCTACCCAGCAGCACGCAAGCTTGCCGACGAGATCGCCGATCTGCTGGCACCCCAGGCAGCGGAGGGCTCCTACCTCGATCTCTGGGTTGACGGTGAGCTCAGCTACCGGATCAAGCCCAGCTCTGAAGTGGCCAAGGTCAAGGAGAGGCAGCACGAAGGAGCCGTTTTCAGTGGCGATTCAGCAGAACCCCTCTATGGCAGCACCTACCTGCCCCGAAAATTCAAGGTGGCTGTCACCGTTCCTGGTGATAACTCGGTGGACCTACTCACCCAGGACATCGGCCTTGTGCTGTTCTGCGACCCCCAGGGCAGCCCCCTTGGCTGCAACGTCTACGTAGGTGGTGGTATGGGCCGCACCCACAACAAGGAGGAGACCTTCGCTCGTACCGCGGACCGACTCGGCTACGTGGCCTACGGGCACGTGCTCGATCTGCTGCAGGCAATAGTGGCTTTGCAACGGGATCATGGCGACCGGGAGCAACGGCGTCACGCCCGGATGAAGTACCTGATCCACGACCGTGGCGTCGATTGGTTTCGTCAGGAGTTGCAAGCTCGCTACTTCGCTCACCCGATCAAGGCGATGCGGCTGGAGCCCAAAACCAAGCTGGAGGATTACCTCGGTTGGCATCGCCAGAGCCGGGGCCTTTGGTTTGTGGGCCTACCGGTGCTGTGCGGACGCCTCTCCGGCGAGCTCAAGAGTGGTTTGCGTCGACTGGTCGACACCTACAAGCTTGAGGTGCGTCTCACACCCAACCAGGACCTGCTGCTTTGCAATATCGGCACAGCTCAGCGTTCCACCATCCGCGACGCCCTGGCGGGGCTTGGTATTCATGCCCCGGGGGCGCCAGCCCCGCTGCAGCGCCATGCCCTGGCCTGCCCGGCCCTCCCCCTATGTGGTCTCGCCGTTACCGAGGCGGAGCGCATCTTGCCCAGCGTGCTTGAGCGGCTCGAAGCCCAGCTGCTGCGCCTTGAGATCTCTAAATCGGTGCTGGTTCGCATGACAGGCTGCCCGAATGGCTGCGCCCGCCCCTACATGGCGGAGATCGGGCTTGTGGGTAGTGGTGTTGATCAATACCAGTTGTGGCTGGGGGGCACCCCCAACCTCAGCCGATTAGCGGAGCCCTACTTAGAGAAAATGCCGCTGGAAGATCTCGAAACCACCCTCGAACCGCTGTTGAAGGCCTGGCAGAGCACTGGTGGCCGCCGCAGCCTGGGCGACTTCGTCGTCAAAAGCGGCCGCGACACTGTGCAGCAATGGCTGGCAGCCGGGGCAGGTTGATCTGGGCCCAATTGACCCTGCTGACCGCCCTGAGCTTGCCGGCAGCCTTGGGGGGATGGGTTCCAGTCTGGGGTCAAGGCCGGCAGCAGCCCCCCACGCCTGCATCACGCCCAACGGTGTACGACCCCGATCTCAGCACCTGTAACCCGGAACGGATTCGAACTGCTTTTCATCAGCAGCTGCAGCCCTTCGCCGACCAAGGCGAAGCCGTGCTGGACCGTCTACGCCAGATCCAACTGGAAATGACCACAAAAACCATCAGCCGCTGCCTTAACCGCCAATTACTAAGCCCAGAACAGGCTGCTCAGCTCAGCCGAGAACTGGCCGAATCACCCACCCGCCCGTAGCAGGCTGCCGCCGCACCACTGCGCCAGGCCCACAGTTGGTCCCCCCAGCTGAAGTGCCACCACTCGTTGGGATGCTGCTCAAACCCGGCCCCAGCCATCACCCTCGCCAGCAACTGACGTCGGTGGTGCCAGATGGCAGCTTGGCCACTGGGATCAGCAAGGGCGCCGGCTTGATGAAACAAAGGCTCTGACACCCTTCCGATGGCATCGATCTCCCCACCCATCGCCAGAGCAAGGCCGGCCGCATCAGCCAAGCAGAGATCCACGGCAGCCCCAGTGCTGTGAGGCGGTGGCGTGGCGCGATTTTCGCTAGGGGGTGCCCAGAAGCGGCCCACAGCTGCCTCAGCCCGTACGCGCTCTGGGGAGGGCCGATCGGGGTCTATGCCGATGCGGGCACACTCAACCACAAGGGCATGGCGCACCATGAAGCGCTGCACGGCCACCGGCCGCCAGGCGTCAAAAATCGCTAAGCCCCAGCCAGGCTGTTCCTCCTGCAAGGCCAGCTGGGCCTGCAGCAGACGCGCCACCACCCCCTGGCGTAGCCGAAATGGGGAGGCCGAGGCTCCATAGGGCGCCCCGAGTGCCGCATAGGGATGGGGTTCGAGCCGTAGCAATGCCGCCGGTATTTCCTGCAGGGGCTCGCCGAGCTCAGCAATCGGGATGGAGTTCCAAGGGCGCAACGGAGCTGCGGTCGGGTCTTGCCATTCAAGCCGGACAGGAGGGACGAGCGCCGACCGCCGGTTTTCAGTCTCTAGCCCTTAAGGTTTCGAAACTCTGACGCCTGCGAAGAACCGGCCCATGCCCACACGCTTTGTTTTGAGCGGCGATCACCCCCTAGATGGCAGCCACGGCCGCGATCTGTTGCGCTCCTACATGCGAGACATCAGCCGGGTGCCCCTGCTTAGTGCGGACCAGGAGATCACTCTTGGGCGGCAGGTTCAGGAACTGGTTGCTCTCGATGATGTCCGCGAGGAACTCACGCTGCGGGCCGGCGGGCTTGCCCCTAGTGAGCAGCAGTTGGCCAGTGCAGCTGGCCTGGATGTTGATGAGCTTCAGTGCCGCATCCGCCATGGCCAGCAGGCCAAAGAAAGAATGGTGTCGGCGAATCTGCGTCTAGTGGTGTCAATCGCCAAGAATTACACCAACAGCAGCTTTGAGCTGGCAGACCTGATTCAGGAAGGCACGATTGGCCTAGTGCGGGGCGTTGAAAAATTCGATCCCAGTCGTGGTTACAAATTTTCGACCTACGCCTACTGGTGGATTCGCGAGGGCATCACCCAGGCAATCAAAAACAAAAGCCGCACGATCCGCCTGCCGGCGCCAATCAACGCTGCCCTAAGCAAACTCAAGCGCTGCCAGCGGGAGCTGAGCCAAATGTTGGGTCGTCCGCCCAGCCTGCATGAGCTGGCTTCGGCATCAGGCCTTTCTGAGCTCGACGTTCAAGAGCTCATGTTTCGCGCCGTGCAACCACTCAGCTTCGATCACACAACAGCCGACGGGGAACCCATCAACCTTCTCGACAAGGTGGCATGTGACGGCATTCAACCAGAACAATTAGCACTCGAGAATTGCCTCAAGAGCAACATCCGCAAGTTGCTGGATCAGCTTCCTGAACAGGAAGCCCAACTGCTCAGGATGCGTTACGGCATCGACCAGCAAGCTGCCTTAAGCCTTTCTGCGGTGGCCCGCGAACTTGGCATCAGCCGAGATACGGCCCGAGGGCTTGAACGGAGGGCTGTTGCCTCCATGCGCGATCTCTCGGGGCAAGTTTCCGATTACCTTTCCGCCTGACCCTGCAGCTGGCCGGCTCTCACCAGACCATCGCTCAGATCAGTTGAGGCGGGCTACCTGATCCATCTGGCGGCGGCGTTGCTCAGCAAGGGCCTCGGCCAACCCCTGATGCTGCTGTAGTTCCGGATCTGCAGCGGTGATCTCCCGGGCTACCTCTCGGGCCTCCTCGAGCACAGCCCCATCCTCGGTGAGGCTGGCCAGGGCCAGGTCAGGCAAGCCGCTCTGGCGGGTTCCAAGCACCTGGCCCGGTCCCCGCAGACGCAGATCCATCTCGGCTATCTCAAAGCCATCGCTGGAGCGCACCAGCACCTCCAGCCGCTGGCGGGCCAGCACATTGCTGCTGTCATTGATCAACAAGCAGTGAGAGGCTGCAGCTCCTCTCCCGACTCGCCCTCGCAGCTGGTGCAGTTGAGCTAGGCCGAAGCGCTCGGCATGCTCGATGACCATAACGCTGGCCTCCGGCACATCTACGCCCACCTCCACCACGGTGGTGCTCACCAGCACCTGGGTTCCACCACCGGCGAAGGCGCCAATGGCCGCTTGTTTCTCGGCACTGCTGAGCCGGCCATGCAACAGCCCAACCGGTAGATCTGGAAACTCCTCCTCACTTAGCTGGCGGTGCACTTCCACTGCCGAGCGCAGCTCGAGCTTCTCTGACTCCTCCACCAACGGCAACACCACATAGGCCCGCTGGCCCAGTGCCACTTGCTCGCGAATCAGTGCATAGGCCTGCTGGCGCTGGCTTCCCTTGAGCAGGGCGGTGCGGATCGGTTGACGACCAGGGGGTAGTTCGTCGATTTGGCTTACATCCAGATCGCCATGGAGGGACAGAGCCAGGGTGCGGGGGATTGGTGTGGCCGTCATTGTCAGCAGGTGGGGCTGCAGCCCCTTGGCCAGCAGGCGATTGCGCTGGCGCACCCCGAAGCGGTGCTGCTCATCGACCACTACCAGGCCTAGCCGATCGAACTGCACTGGGTCCTCCAGCAGGGCGTGGGTGCCCACCAGCAGCTGCAACTGGCCGTTGGCGAGATCTTGCAACAGCTGGCGCCGTCGCGGCGCGGGGGTGGATCCGGTGAGCAAGGCAGAGGTGACGTGCAGCTGGGGCAGCCACTCCGCCAGCTTGCGGTAATGCTGTTCAGCCAGCACCTCGGTGGGAGCCATCAGGGCCCCCTGGCAGCCGGCCTCGATTGCGGTGAGCAGGGAGGCCAGTGCGACCACGGTTTTGCCACTGCCCACATCCCCCTGCACCAGTCGAGCCATCGGCTGGGAGCGGGCCAAATCGGCGCGAATCTCGGCTAGCACCCGCTGCTGGGCGCCGGTGAGACCAAAGGGCAAAACCCCCAGAAAGCTCTGCACCAGGCCTTCACTACCCGGTGGCAGGGCCAGGGGGGGAGCGGGCCTCTGGCTGAGTAGACGGCGCCGTTGGGCAAGGCCCAGCTGCAGCAGCAAAAACTCATCAAATACCAGGCGGCGGCGGCTGGCTTGCAGCTGCTCCTGGTTAGTGGGCCCATGGATTTGGGTGAGCGCCTCAGAACGGCTAACCAGCCTCCGGTTGAGGCGTAGGGATTCGGGCAGGGGATCGGGCCAACGGCGCACCAGGGGAATCACGGCTTCCACCACCTGGCGCAGCCTGTCTGCCCCCAAACCTTCAGTAAGGCCATAGACAGGCAGCAGCCGACCAATCGTTTCGGAGCGCACCGGAGCCTGGGGCGACTCCAGGACCTCCATCAGCGGGTCCTGAAATGCAGGGCCGTAAGGGGTTTCCTTGACCAGGCCACTCACCGCCACCGTGGCTCCAATCGGAAACAGCCGTTGCTGGGATTTCAGCCAACCTGGGCTGGAAAAGCGCTGCCCGGCGAAGAACCGACTCACTCGGATCTGCCCGGTGCAATCAACCAAGTGAAGTTCAAGAATCGAGAGGTTGGGATTGCGAGGACTGGCAAAGGCATGACTGCGACGCACCGATGCAACGATCGTGGCGGTGCGGCCGGGTTCTAGACCGCTGATCCGCACGAGATTTGCATAGTCGAGATAGTCACGCGGGTAGTAATGCACTAAGTCACGCACCAACAGCAGGCCAAGCTGGGCGAGGCGAGCGGCAGTCTTAGGGCCTACCCCACGAACCTCTGAGAGGGGCGTATCAGCATTGAAGCTGGCGAGGCTTGCAGCCTTGCCGGCACCGGTAGCCGCCGTGGGGTTCGTTACCAGCCGCAACCGGGGTGGCGCCACAGCCAGCACTGGTTGCTGGGCCTTACGCAGGGAGTGCAGCCTTTCCCTGCACATTCGCACCAGGGTCTGGCGCCGGGCCAAGGACAGCTCGCCGTAGGCCAGAAACCCAACTGAAAGATCCAGCAGATGCTGCAGCGCCTCAGCCGGCAGGTTGGAGGGCCGCTGCTGCAACTGCTGCGCTACAAAGTTGCTAAAGCAAGTTTGGCGCCCCTTTAGATCGATGAATCCCCGATCGGCCTCCACCTGCAGTGCCTGTTGCAGGGCCCTCAGCCAGGCTTCTAGTCCTGGGGGCTCGGCAGGGGCTGGGCTGGGTTGATGTCCTGCAGCCACAGCTGTTCCGCCTCGAGCGCCTGAACCCGCCGCTTGATACGGCGATAGTGCTGAGCCATTCTGCGCACCTCCTGGCGATGCTGCTGAATCCGGGTACGGCAGGTGCGCAATTTGGGCAGGTCGTGCTCAAGGTCGACAGGCCTCAACAGCACCGCCATGGCTTCGAGCCGACCGACTGCCGGCTCGGGTCCGAAGGGCAGGGGCAAGCGCAGCAGGTTGGCTGGGGCTTCCAGGCTTTCCAGTTGCCCTGTCAGGGCAGCATCCAGCAAGCTCACCGGAAGCAGGGTTGTTGTTAATCCCAGACGCAGCAGATCAACGTTGAGAGCGTGGGAAAGATTGCGCAGTCGGCGGCTGAGAGCCTGCTCGAATCCACCGATCCAGGCCAGCAGCAGCCCAGGGTCCGTTGGTAACCGGCCCCCATCCCAAGGGGTCGGAGTGTGGCTGGAAGATTGGCCCAACCAGTCACTGAAGGCTTCCGCCATGGCCCGCATCATCGACTCCCTATCCTCCTGGCCGTCTGCCTCGCCCTCTTCCTCGTCAGCTGTGCAGTCGCTCAATGGGTTGGTGCTTTCGGGCTCGGAGGGTTCGCCCCCAGGTCGGAGGGCGAAGCTGGAGCTGGTCAGGAAGTCGGCCCCTATCGGCAAGGCCATGCCTAGGTGGATAGATCCCCTCGCTGGACTCTCTTCCTGCACCTCCACATCATCTGATTCGGCGGCGTCCCCGCCCAGGGCCTCAAGCAACCTGCTGCGCTGACGATTGCGTTGCTTGTGGTGTTCGCGCGCGATCTGGGCAGCCAGGTGGGCAGCCTGCTCGACGGTTAGCAAACTGCTGGCCCGTTGCACCAGGCTGCGGATGCGTCGATGTAACACCTGGCGCTGAAGGCCATCCAGCTCGCAGTAGCGCTCAGGATTGGCCTGGGTTGCGAGATAAAAACAAGCCTGCTGAACGCTGTTCAACAGGCCGTCTCTGAGCACCTGGAGATAGAGAGCCAGGTGGCGATAGAGCTGGGGATTGGAGGCCACCAGCTGGGATTTCAGATCCTCAAGCTGCTGGTAGGCAGCCTCCAATGGGGTCACTGGTTTGCCGATCAGGACGCCTGGGTCATGGCAGCTACTTCGGCAGCGAAATCAGCCTTCTCAACCTCGATGCCCTCACCAAGGGTGAAGCGGGTGAAGCGACGCACCTGAATATTTTCGCCGACCTTGCCAGCCACCTGCTTGACCATCTCCGCCACTGTGACGGCACTGTCTTTAATGAAGGGCTGGTCCAGCAGCGCCAATTCCTTGAGGCGCTTGCCAATCCGGCCTTCAACGATCTTGACCTTCATCTGCTCTGGCTTGCCGTCGAGGTCGTCTCGACCCATCTCAATGGACTTTTCGCGCTCAGCGACCTGAGCTGGAATCTCATCAATGCTTACGTATTCCACGCCGGGGCAGGCTGCGATCTGCATTGCCACGTTGCGAAGTAGCTCCTGGAAGACTTCGCCCCTGGCAACGAAGTCAGTTTCGCAGTTGACCTCCACCAAAACTCCAACCCTGGCGCCGGTGTGGATGTAGCTGCCTACAGCACCTTCAGCGGCGGTACGCCCAGCCTTTTTCTCAGCCGTGGCAATACCTTTTTGGCGAAGCCACTCGGTGGCTTTGGTTGCATCGCCGCTACATTCAGACAGCGCCTTCTTGCAATCCATCATCCCTGCGCCGGTTTTATCGCGCAGTTCTTTAACTAGCTTTGCCGAAATCTCAGCCATGGGTTGGTATGGGGTACGGGTTACAAATTAGTGAAATGATGCTTGTGGATCGAGGTCAGCCCTCGTCTTCACGGCCCTGATCCTGAGCGCCGTGGCGGCCTTCGTTGATGGCATCAGCGAGACGGCCAAGCACTAGCTGCACGGAACGCACGGCGTCGTCGTTGCAGGGAATGGGCACATCGCATAGGTCGGGATCGCAATTGGTGTCAAGCATGGACACCAAGGGAATATCGAGCTTGCGAGCCTCGAGCACGGCGTTGGTTTCGCGGCGCTGGTCCACCAACACGACCACGTCGGGCAGGCGGCGCATATTCTTCAAACCGCCCAGGTACTTCTGCAGGCGCTCCAGTTCGCGGCGCAGAACTGCAGCTTCCTTTTTGGGACGCATGGCAATGGCGCCCGAGCTTTCCATGCGCTCCAAATCCTTGAGACGATCGATACGGGCGCGCATCGTGGTCCAGTTGGTGAGCATGCCGCCCAGCCAGCGCTGGTTCACATAGGAGGCTCCACAACGGGTTGCCTCCTGGGCGATCACCTCGGAAGCCTGCTTCTTAGTGCCAACGAACAGGAAGCGCTTGCCACTACGGGCCGCACTACGGGTCCATTTGTAGGCGTTATTCATGCAGACAGCGGTCTGCACCAAATCAATAATGTGTACACCATTGCGCGCGCAATAGATGTAGCGAGACATTTTTGGATTCCAACGGCGCGTTTGGTGCCCAAAGTGGGCACCGGCCTCCATCATTTCGGCGAGAGTAACAACAGCCATAATTTGGGAAGGGTTTCGGGTTTGCCTCCACCTGCCAGGGATCCGAAGCAACCCACCCAGCCAGAAGGGCCGATGGGCTTTGCTGCTCGGATCACCCGAAACACGCAGGTGTGCGGGGTGATTGGTACGAAATCACTTTATCAAATGGGGCTGGTAGACGGTTTTGAAACCTTTAATGCTCGGGCCTCGGCAAAAAGAGCCCTGACCCCCAGGCGGTTGAGCGGTACCCGCAACAGCTCCATCGCCACACCCGGATGGCCGCGGCGGATCAACCAAGCCAGCAGGGGCCTCATGGTGCGTTCGTTAAGCAGGCCTCCCAGGGTGAGCGACTCCCATAGCAGGCGATGCAGCCAGGTGAATTGAATGATCAAACGCACCCGTCGGGTGGGGTGCTTTCGGTAAAAGACAAGTCCCATTTTTGCCCGCTCCCTCTCCACCCGGATCAGGTCGGGGATTTGCTCCAGGCGCAAGGCAGGATGCCAGTGATAGCCAACAGCCTCGGGGCAGCGCACCAACGCAACCCCGAGCCGCCGCAGCCTTTCCCCCAGCTCAAGGTCTTCCCAGCCGTACAGACGGAAGCGGGTGTCAAACAGTCCGGCCTGCTCCAAAAGCTGCCGGTCGATGGCCACGTTGCCGGTGGCGAAATAGGCAAAGGAAAGATCTTGAAGTTTGTGTGGTTCGCTGCAGGGATCTTGAAAATTGTTGGTGTTGATCACGGCGCCATAGGTGAAACAGCGGCGATTACCCCGCCGCTGCCACTCGCGCTCCAAGGCTTCAGCGTGGCTGCGCAGAAAGCTGGGGGTGACCACAAGGTCGCTGTCGATGAAAACGACCACGTCGCCGCGGGCTGCCTCCACGCCCCGATTGCGCCCCTCAGCTGGCCCGCCGTGTTCCTGCTCGATCAGTCGCAGATGCGGTAGCTCCAGGTTGTGCTGCCGTAGCCAGCTAACGGTGGCGTCGGTTGAGCCATCGTCTACCAGCACGACCTCATAGCCCGTAATCAAGGCTGAGCTCTCCTGGGACTCCAGGGCCAGCAGGCATTTCTGCAGGATCGGCAGTCGGTTGTAAGTCGGGATGACGACGCTGAGAAACATCGGGGTCGCCGCGAGGGTCTAAACAGCAAAAAGGGGATCCCTCCGGATCCCCTCAGCGATGCATGGGATGCAGTGATCAGTCGGCGGCGCCACCGTTGTTGGCTGTGCCAGTCACACCGTTACCCGCGCCTTCACCGCGGCCGTCATTGCGAAGCTTGCGCTTTTTGAATTTGCGCGCGTAGGAGCGATTGCGCTCTTGCTTTTCCTTCTTGAGATTCCTGCGCTTAGCCATGCGAGCGGCGTGTTGGAGAGATGCGAATTCCCATCCTACTCAATTGCGAAGGCACCGTTGCTCAACTGACCGTCCTCCATCTGCACCAGACGGTCTGCCACATCAAGAATCCGTGGATCGTGGGTCACCATCAACACACCGCAGCCCTGGTCCTTGGCTAGCCCCTTAAGCAGCTCGACCACCTCACGTCCAGTATGGGAATCCAGGGATGCCGTGGGCTCATCGGCCAATAGGAGCTGGGGCCTGGCGGCTAGGGCTCGGGCGATCGAGACCCTTTGCTTCTGCCCACCGGAGAGATCGTGGGGCAGCTTGCCGAGATGGTCACTCAGCCCCACGGCCCGCAACCATTCCCGGGATCGATCCCTACGGGCGCGATAACTGAGCCCTTCCAGCAGGTCTGCGCCCATCTGTACGTTTTGCTCCGCCGTTAGGCATCTGAGCAAATTGTGACCCTGGATAATCATGCCAATCCTGCGTCGCAACTTCAACCGGGCGGCACGACTCGCACCATTGAGCTCCTCCCCGAATACTTGAATCGAGCCTTCCTGCACTTGCCGCAGAGCTCCGATCAGAGTCAGCAAGGTGGTTTTGCCACACCCGGAGGGACCCGTAAGCAGCACCACCTCACCGGGATCAACGCAAAGGCTGATGTCCTGGAGCACTTGGCGGCGGTTCACTCCATTGCCGAATGAATGCCTCAAACCTTCCAGGCGCACCATCGCAGCCATCAAAAAATCTCCGCTGGGTCGGCATCACCAAGGCGTCGCATCGCCAGGGTCGCCGAACCCATACACATCACCAAAATCATGATGAACACCGTCAGCGCCCGGGTCAAATCCATCGATACCGGTAGTTGGGTGGCATTCCGCACCAGCAGGTAGAGGCCCTGCCCAGCTAGGTAGGCGGGCAGGTAGCCGAAAACAGCCAGCAACATCCCCTCCCGTGCCACGACTCCGAGCAGGGTGCGCAGGCGATAGCCCATGGCCATCAAGGTGGCGTATTCAGGCAGGTGATCACTGACGTCTGAATACAAGATCTGATACACGATTACGCAGCCAACCACGAAACCCATGGCTGCACCAAGGGTGAAGATGAAGCCGATCGAGGTACTGGAGCGCCAGTAGTTCTGCTCGAAGGCGATGAAGCCTTCTTTGGTCAGCACGTTGACGTCATCAGGCAGATCTCGCTGGAGCCTTTTAACCACCGCGTCCGCATCGGCTCCAGCTCGCAAGCGAATCAGCCCAACTTCGATGCTTCCCGGAGGGGTATTGGGTAGTAGCTGGAGGTAGGTCTCCTGGCTGGTCAGCAAGTTGCCATCCGCGCCAAATGAGGTGCCGAGCCCTACCAGCCCTGCCACCCTGACCTTTTTGCCATTGATCTCGCTCTCCACCGTGCGGCCGTCGCGAAACCAGTCGGCCACTGGACCGAATTCTGGTCTGGAGAGCTCGTCAAACAGCACTCGGCCCCTGTCCTGCAGGAGCTTTGCCTTGGGCGCGAGGCTGGGATCGGTGAACAGGGGATCGGCTGGTTCGAAGCCCAGGGTGAGGATCGAACGGGTTGATCTTGTTTCGGGGTTGCGCCACAACAGCAGGTTCCAGTGCACGGGGGTAATTCCCTCCACATCTGGATCTGCCATGGCCTGCACAAGACGGCGACGGGGAAAGCCGGCCATGCTCACCGAGCTGCTGGAGCGGGGGCTGATCAACACCAGATCGGTGTCAAAAAGTCGATGAATGGTGACGCTGGCATCGAATAGTCCATCCCTGAAGCCCAGCTGCATGAACATCAAGATGCCGGCGAAGGCGATGCCCGCTAGGGCGACAGCCAGGCGCACGGGCTGACGAGTCAAAAGCAGCCAGGCAAGGGGAATGCGACGGCCCTGCCAAATACGGCCAAGCATCAGCGCTGCACAGGGGGCCTAGTGGCAGCGAGTCGGGCAATCACCTTTAAGCCGGTGAGATCGCGCACCCTCTGGCTATCAGCTGGGCTGAGGGCCACCCGCACCTCCACAACCCTGGCATCCGCGTCTCCGGTGGGATCCGTTGAAAGAACTGAACGTTGTCGAACCTGGGGACTGATCCGAATCACCTCTCCAGAAAGTGTTCCCTGAAATCCTCCGTTTTCACTGATCAAGGAGACGCTCTGCCCAAGGCGCACCCGGTCGATGTCACTTTCGTAAACCTCGACTAGGGCCTGCATGCGGTTGCTGGCGCCGAGCTCGAGTACGCCAGTGTCGGTTGGGCGCTCTCCAACTCGGGCATGGAGTTTCAGCACGGTGCCATCTATGGGCGCCCGCAGTTCGGTGAGCAACAACTCAGCTTTGAGTTTCTCGAGTTCAGCCCAGGCCTCATTGCGCTCCCCCCGAAGTTCGAGCAGGTCCGTCTCGCGATTGTCGAGCTCCCCGCTGGGGATGGCTCCGGAGCGACTCAGCTGGCGGTAGCGACGGACGTCACGAGTCTGTACCCCCAATCTGGTGTCAAGATTGCGCAGGCGAGCCTCAATTAGACGTTGCTGGGCCACAAGGCTCGGGCCTGTGTCAAAGCGTGCCAGCAACTGGCCATTGCTTACGCGATCACCTTCTTCCACTAGCAGCTCGGAGATCCTGGGGCTGCCGCCGATGCCGCTGATTGGCGCCGCCAGTAACCGCACATCACCAGCCGGCTCCAGCCGACCTAGCGCTGCCACCGCCTCCTGATTGCGAGGAAGTTCAGCAACCACCGGGGCAGGAACCGGGGCTGATCGCTGCTGGCTAACCAGGGCTACAGCCAGGACTAGCAACAGAGCCGCCCCACCAAACCACCAAAGCCTGTGCACACCCAGCAAGGACCGCTTCACAGCGCCGGCGGATCGTCGAACAACAGCTCCTCGATGTAGCGGTCCGCCCACTCTGGGCTGAAGGCCTTCTCCAGCACTCGGCGAGTCTTGTCGTTTTGTTTCTGTTGCTTGCAATACCGGAGCTGCCCCTTCCAGCGCTCAACCGTAGCTAGGTGGCTTGGTGGTTGAGGCTCGTTAGCGGCTATGGCCTCAGACAACACAGCGAGAAAGCCACTCACCTCATCGAGAAACGCGACTTCTTCAGCAGCGGTGGTGGGCCTCACAAAGCGAACGTATGGCGAAAAAATTGAGCCCCAATTAGGCAGCTCCCGCTCCTGGGCAAAGCTGCTGCGGGGCCGCTTAGCGAGGGCGCTGGCAATCCCTGCGGGCAGCTCGCCACGAACTGGTGAGAGGTCGACGATGGCGGCGGAAACCCCGGTGGGTCCGGCAACGATATCTGCACCAAAAACTGGCAGATCAAAGCGGGGGTCAGGGAACAACACGCAGTGCAAAATCTGAAGGCCCGCCCCGAGTCGGGCGGTTTCCAAGTGCAGCTTGCGTAGTCCCCTGCAGCGATGCAGCTCGTTGTGGATGAACAGTGATTCGCCATCGAGGCTGCCACTGATGGCTTCGAGCTCCGGAGGCACCACCAAGGGCTCCAGTTCGGGCAAGGCTTGCCATGACTCGCGAATCCGCGCCGCCAAGGCCTCCATGAGGGGGTGGATTGCACCGCTTTGTGCGCCGCAGCCCTTGGAGGCAGGGTCGGGAGCCTGAGACGAACCGGGGGCGGAACTCACGACAGGGGGTGTAGCCAGCAGAATGCAGATCCTGCCATGCATTTGAGCCTTGCCCCTGGCCCCATCTCAGCCCCAGCTGCCAGGCCTGGCTTGTCCCAGCGATCAAGCCTTGGCAAACGGCGCAACCGTTGTCAGCTTGTTCCTACCCGACTCGCCGCTGGTATGCATTGATTTCTGGTGCCGAGCCGGCAGCGTTTTTGAATCCGCTGCCGAGAGTGGCATGGCTCATTTTCTTGAACACCATGTGTTCA
>CAZKER010000220.1:0-10117 GCA_964551845.1 uncultured Cyanobium sp. | reverse complement strand
AGCAGCATCAGGCTCAGTCCAGAAATGGTCGGAGCCCCCCCCACCGCCAGCAGCCAGCTGCGCGGCAGCAAGGTCTGCACCGTGGCGGCGATGGCACAGCCCAGCACCAGCAGGGCGGCTAGATCAAGGAATTCCCGGCTGCCGTGCTGGAGCACCTCCTGAAACGGCGGACGCGGCTGCTTGATGGGCCGCACCGTAGTGCCGAGGGCACCCACAAGGCCGCTGCGACGCTCCAGAAGCCCCACCTGCGCCAAAGGTTGGTTCAGTCGCCGTTCTTCGAGCAGCACCGGGTCGAGTAATTCGGCCTCGGGCAGCAGGCGCAGCACCGTGGCCAGCAGCACCGCTAGCAGCAGGGCTGCCCCAGGACGGGCCGCCAGCAGCCAGGGCTGGTTGGGGAAGGCGGCCCAGGTGCTGGCCAGCACGATTGGGTTCAGCACCGGCGCGGCGAACAAAAAGCCCAGGGCCGTGCCAACGGGGGCACCACCTGCCAGCAGCCGCCGGGCCACCGGCACGTTGCCGCATTCACAAGCGGGCAGGGCAAAGCCAAGGGCGGCTCCGGTGAGGGGCCCCAGCAGGGGGTGTCCGGGCAACTGCCGCAGCCAGGCACCGCCAGGGGCTAGCCAGCGGGCCATGCTGGCGATTCCTACCCCGATCAGCAGAAAGGGCAGGGCTTCGAGCAGTAGGCCTTGAAAAATCGCCCAGGCGGTGGCCAGCTGTGCCAAGAGCAATGCGTAGGGGTAGATATCATGGATGCCGATTCAGGGGCTTTGGTTTCCCGCAGCCGCCGGCGGTGGTTCCAGCTCGGGATGGGTCGCGCAGGGCGTCCTGCTTGCTTGGGTAGGCGTAGAGGTTTTGGTTAGGTGTCCCGGCTGCCGGTTGGTTGTGCTGGTGCTGGGCGCTATCTCCGGCTTTCCAGATACCCATCACTTTGAAGCCAGCCACCACGATGCCGATCGAGATGATGCCCAGGGGTGCGATGCCGATGGCCAGCAGTTTGGGTTTGTTGCCGCAGTTGGCTGTCAGTGGGACGGTGAATGGCTGCCATGGCCATCGCCGTGTTTGGCGCAGGGCATCCATTGATCGCCCATCGGGCGGTGCTTGTTCATAGGACGGCAAGTTTGGAGCCTCACGCCCCTGGCCCACTCATTGCTGGCTTGATATCAGGTTTTGAACCACGCCGGCACCGCTTCAAAACAAGCGGCATTCTTCTCGTTTTCCCTCGCCTCCACTTTCCAGCAGCAGCTGCGGCCGCCGTCACGGCCGTGCAGCAGTTCGTTGGCCCAGCCCCACACCAGCTCGGCGCTGGCCTCCATGCCCACATTGGCCATCACCCGCAGGTCGAGGGCGCCTTGGTCGTGCAGCTGCTGCCAGGTGGTGAGGAGGGGGTCGTCGGCATTGGCCAGAAAGGTGTGGTCAAACTGACCTGCCAGCCGGGCTTCGAGCTGTTTGAGGCTGGAAAAATCCACCACGAAGCCACAGTCGTCGAGTTCGTTGGCTCTAAACCAGAAGGTGAAACTGCGGCTGTAGCCATGCACGAAGTGGCAGTGGCCCTGGTGGCGCCACTGCCGATGGCAACAGGGATAACCGCTGAAGGTTTTGCTGCAGCTGTAGGCCGGAGTTGGCATGGGTGAGGATCGGTGCAGCAGCAGCGCAAGGGCCTTGTCAGCAGTATTCCAGCCCCCATCCCCCGAATTCATGGAGGCCCTGCGCTTCAACGAAGCTGGTTTGATTCCCGCTGTTGCCCAAGACTGGCTCGATGGAGCGGTGCTGATGGTGGCCTGGATGAATCGCGAGGCGATCGAGCGAACGCTCACCAGCGGTGAGGTGCACTACTGGAGCCGCTCCCGTCAGGAGCTGTGGCACAAGGGGGCTACCAGCGGCCATATCCAGCAGCTCAAGGGCCTGCGCTACGACTGCGACGCCGACGTCTTGCTGCTCAGCATTGAGCAGAGAGGCGATGTGGCCTGCCACACCGGCGCCCGCAGCTGTTTTTACGAGGAGGGTTCGGCTCCAACCCCTGGCGGATCAATGGCCCTGCCGCCCCCGGCAGACATCTGCACCGAACTGATGCGGGTGATCGAAGGGCGCCGCGACGTCCCCGAGCCCGGCAGCTACACCAACACATTGTTAGAGGGGGGCGACAACCGCATCCTCAAGAAGATTGGGGAGGAGAGCGCTGAGTTTGTGATGGCTTGCAAGGACGACAACGCTGAGGAGATCGCCGGCGAAGCAGCCGACCTTCTGTTCCATCTGCAAGTGGCACTGGCCCACCATGGGGTCAGCTGGCGGCAGGTGCAGCAGGTGCTGGCCCGCCGCCGTGGAGCGCCGCGGCGGGGCTGAGGGCCGCCTCAGCCGGGGGCGCCGGTGCTGAGCATGGCCGCAGCAATCCAGATCACCAGGCCGGTGAGCACGAAGCCTCCAGTTGCCACGGTGTATTGCCAGATCCTTTGCATCGCTGGAGTTGGCTGGTTGGCCAGCCAGTCTGGGCGGGGCCAGCCGCCGCCCGCCGTCCAGGGAGATCCCCCGGCTGGAGCGCGCCTGGCCATAGCTTCACGCCAGTAGGAGTCGTAGCGGGGGGCTTGCTGGTTGAAGGGCATAGTGCCTAAGGCCTGGCCTGGAAGCACCCGCGAGCGCTGAAAAGGCACCAGGTTGTCGCCGAAGTTGTCTCGGTATTCGTCGGAATTCAGCAGCGCGTCAACAAATCCAGGGAGCCCCTGCTCGGCGATCACGATCGACCAGGCGATCTGTTCAGCCTGGCCATGCACCGGCCGGCCTAATACCCGGCCCACCACCTGTTCCACCACTCTGTAGTTGCTGTTGCAGCGGTAAAAATCCCTCTGAAACTTCTCCGAGACCAGGAGTTGGCGGATGAAGTCGCGGGTGTTGATCT
This sequence comes from uncultured Cyanobium sp., assembly GCA_964551845.1. Taxonomy (GTDB): domain Bacteria; phylum Cyanobacteriota; class Cyanobacteriia; order PCC-6307; family Cyanobiaceae; genus Cyanobium_A. The sequence continues at coordinate 7,227 of CAZKER010000220.1, read as the reverse complement.
GGCCGGAGCGCAGCTGGGATTCCAGCACCGCATCGCGGTCCACCTTGAAGGCGTGGAAGTAGATCTGACGGTAGGCCTGCTCAATCAGGGCATCGGTGGCTGCGGGATCCCGCCGCAGGCAAGCGGTGTCGCTCTGGCGTGGGCTTTCCTCCCCGGCGGCCAGAAAGCTGCTGACACGAGCGCTGTTGGTGAGTGGTTTCGTGGCCAGAATGGGCAAGGGCATGGGGCAAAAACTCGTCAGGGCGCGCAACGTATGAGAGTTTTCCGACGCTCTTTGAAAGATTGGCTGGAAAATCAGACAACTTGACAATGCGCAACATTGCGCAATTAATTGCAGCCGACCCGGCCACCGGCTGCAGTTGCGTCACTGCCTGGAAGACCGGGCTGCTGTTGCAGCCACATAAAAGTGGCCCGATCCCGGGCCGTGAGTTGCAGCACGGGGGTTGGCCCGGGCACGCCCGCCATGGCGTCTAGGGGCTGATCACTGTGTCCCCACATCCCGAAGGCGTGGCCAAGCTCGTGCAGGGCGGTGGCCTGCATGGCCTCCGATCGCTGCCCGGGGCTGATGCTTACCTGCACCCGCGGCTCGATTGTTGGCGGGTCGCCTGGCTTATTCGTCGCCAGGGCAAGTTCGGCGCGACCATGGCTGGCCCTGCCCCGCTGCAGGGGCGGACGGCGCCTCAGAATTTGCACTTGGGCAGATTCCCTACGCTCTGTGCGGTGGATTGTCACCAATTCAGCCCAGCTAGCCAGGGCCGCCTCCACGGCTGTCTGCCAAACCTGATCCCAGCGGGCGGCAGGACCGGCCGCTGCGGCGGGCTCAATCCACACGCACCAATGCTGCCGTTTGGGCCAGCCGTGGGGTGTGGGCACCAGCCGATGGCGATAATCCCCAGCAGCAGCTTCGGCTGCCAAGGCCCTGGCCGGTAACAGGGCCAGAGCAAGAGCCAGGATGAAAACCGGCAGGCTCGTTCTGCTCAACCGCCGGAGCATCAGGCAGGCAGTCCCACGCCGCGGGCCATCAAGGTGGCGAGTAATGGCACCAAGGCAAAGCCCACCAACTCGATATTCAGAATCCAGCCCAGCCGCTTTGCCAGCGCTTCGCTCACCTGGGGCAACTCGCCCTTGCGCAGCGGGATAGCCCAGAGGATGTAGGTAACGGTGGGATAAAGCGACAGGCCGCCCACCCCCAGATAGAGCCCAACTTTCCACCAAAACAGGGGGTTTTCCGTATAAAACTCGCTTCCTTGCCCGAAGTACAGCACCCTCAGAATCCCGCTCACCAGCAGGGCAAGGGCTGCCAGCCCGTACACCACATCGGTAATCACCATCAAGGTGGCGTCAGCCTTGTTGGGATTTGCCTTGATCAACCGCCGCTCCAGCACCAAGGCGCCGAAACAGAGCATGAAGCTCACGTAGTGCACGTAGGCCACCCCAGCGCGTGAGAGCACCTCAGGGGGGATGGCAGCCAAGCCGGGCATTGGGAGTGAGCAATTGCTTGCAACCGTAACTGGCGGATCAGCTGTCCTGATGCCAGCCGAATAGTGAGCTGAAAGCAGCAGGAGTTGAGAAAGTTGAACAAGCGGGGGGAATTGCGAAGGAAGTTTGAAGGTTGGAAGCTTTTCTGTTGGTCCGTTTGTGCTTGCTGATTGCCCTTAGGTTCAATTCACTGCATGGGTGATCCATGGTGAGCTCCTTGAGCGCCTTTTTGGGTGAGATCGGCCGTCATCAGTTGTTGACACCGGAGCAGGAACTCACCCTGGGCCGCAAGGTGCAAGCCATGGCGGTGTTGCAGGAGCGATGCCGCGATGCCGGTGGTTCGGGTCCGGCCTGTGATTTCAATGATCTGGAGCGACGCACTCTCAAAACTGGCGAGCGGGCTAAAAACCAAATGATCACGGCCAACCTGAGGTTGGTGGTCAACCTGGCCAAGCGCTACCAAAACAAGGGCTTAGACCTGCTGGATCTGATCCAGGAGGGCACCCTTGGCCTCACCCGAGCAGTGGAGAAATACGATCCCACCCGCGGTCATCGCTTCAGTACCTATGCCTATTGGTGGATTCGCCAGGGTCTAAACCGCGCCCTATCCACCCAGAGCCGCACTATTCGCATTCCCGTCAATGTGAATGAAAAACTAACCAAATTGCGGGCCGCCAAGGCTCGCTACCTCCAGGCCAATGGTGTCGCTCCCCGGCCAGCCAAATTGGCCCAGATGATGCATCTGCCACAGGAGGAAGTGGAGGATTTGCTGGGTTGCGAACTACGCAGCATCACCGTGAGCCTGCAGGGGGTGGTGAAGTCGAAGTCGGATCCCTCTGAGCTTGTTGATGTGTTGCCCAGTCCGGAGCTGCCGCCGATGGAGCGCGCCGAGCTTGCCGAGCGCACGGCCACGGTGTGGACCCTGCTGGAGCGCGCCAATCTGACCCCTAAGGAGCGCTCGGTGGTGATGCTGCGCTTCGGCCTCGATGGCAGCCATGAATGGCGCACCTTGGCAGAGGTGGCCCGACAGCTCGATTGCAGCCGTGAATATTGCCGCCAGGTTGTGCAGCGGGCTCTGGGCAAACTGCGGAAAACCGGCATCGATAGCGGTTTGGTGGAGGCTGACTAGCTGCCTTATGGCCCTTGAATGGAGATGTTGGCTGCAATGCTGCCCGTGACCCAGTTTGTGGACCCGATCTCCGCAGATGCTCCCGCAATGGACGCAACCGTCGTGGATGCCCAAGTGCTGGAGAGCACCGAGGTAGATGAAGCGTTGTTGCTCAAGTTGCTGCGCCGGGCAGGCCGCACCCTGGCCCGACCGGCCCTTGAGTGTCTGGAGCTGTTGCTTGATCCCCAGACGCCCGCGCCAGCCAAGCTCACCGTGCTGGCAGCGCTCACTTATCTGCTGGTGCCCCTCGATCTGATCCCAGACTTCATTCCAGCGGCGGGCTTCAGCGACGATCTTGTGGCTGTCACCGCGCTGCTTGGTTTGTGCAGCCGCCATCGCACCCCGGCCGTGCGGTTGCGGGCCCAGCGCAGACTAGACAGCTGGTTTCCCCTGAATCGCTGATGGTGATAGCCACCCTCACTGGCGAAGAGCTCGAGGATCTGCAGAGCTTTCTCAAAGACTGGTTGCGCCATACCGGACGCACCCAGGCAGATCTCAGGCGTGCCCTGCAAGCAGCTTCGATTCGGATGCCCGTCCTGCTCGAGGTGCTGCAACGCACCCATAGCCGTGAGGGTTTGCCTGGCCTCGCCCAGCAGCTGTGCGGTGTTGAAGAGCTATGGCAAAACGAGGATGGGGCTGGCCAGAGCGACGGCGCAGGCCTGTCGGGCCTGGAAGATCCGCTTGGGCAGCTAGATCTGCTGTTGCAGGAAATTCGCCAAGAGCAGCAAACCTGAGCAATGCCGTTCAAAGTGGGCTCATAACAGCAATCCCTTCGATGCAGCACCCCGGCGTCTCTTTGACAACCATCGCCGCCAGCACCTGGATCGCTACGGCGAGCCTGCTTGGCGCCGCTCCGGCTTTTGCCCAGGCCGAAAGTTTCCTGGTTGGTCCGGGCAGTTCTGTTGGGCCTTCCACAAAGGTGAAGCCCAAAAATTGCGTCACGGGGGCGGATGGATCGATCACCTGTGACACTCAGTTGGAAAACTCCCCCAGCGATACCCAGGCCCGACCTATCTATGAGCAGTTCAAGAATTAATTGGCGGCTGGGATGAGAAATCTGCGCCGGCTCTGGCAAGACGTCAACTATCTCCAGCTGATTGATCGCAGCGAGCAAACCCTTGCCAAGCTGCTCGGCATCGTGCTGCTGGTGGTTCTTGTCGCTGGCACCGTGCAGTTGGTCTTCGTCGTGACTGCGGCGGTGCTGCAGCCAGATACCCCCTGGCTCGGCAGCAAGATGAATTCAGTGTTGGGTGACTTACTCACCCTGCTAATTGCCGTGGAGGTGCTCCAGAACGTCACCTCCTACCTGCGCCGCCATGTGGTGCAGATCGAGTTGGTGTTGCTCACCGCCATGACCGCCGTGGCGAGGAAGGTGATCGTGCTGCCACCTGGGGCCGAAAACAAGCCCCAGCTTCTTGGTGGTCTCGGCATCGCCGTGCTTGCTTTAGCAGGGGCTTTCTGGCTAGTTCGTAGCGTCAATATCCGCCAGCCTCCCGCCAGAACAGGGCCAGCCATACGGTCCCCGGAGCAGGATCGGTAGCCAAGAGCCGGTGCCGCCGGTGGGCCGGCAGCAGCAGGCTGTCGCCGCGGCAGAGTTCCAGGGGCCCCGTCTCACCGTCTAGCTCAAGCAGGGCGCTTCCCTGGAGCAGGGTTACCCACTCGTGTTCCTCTTGGTCATACCAAAAACCTGGGGGGCTAGCGGCCTGACAGGAGTGGATCCGCTCAAGCCGCCAGCCAGCTTGATTCAGCAAAACGACGCTGATTTCCTGCCCTGCTGGAGGGCAGGGCGTAGCCAGGAGATTTGCTTCAGCTTTGCGGGGAGGATCGGTTTCACCCCAGCGCCGGCCGATCTCAAAGCCCCGGCTCTGGGCCAGGGCTACCACCGCATGGTGATCGCTGCAGTCCCGCAGGGCCTGGCGCAGGCCCGGTTCGGCTTCGCTGAGGGCCACAAAGGCATTCAGCTGGCGCACCTTCTCGAGAAATTGCTGCAGTTGGGCTTCAGCCATCGCGGCCTATTTCCTGCAGTTGGTTCAGCTCTTTGATCATGCGCCATCGCGTGAAGGACTCTCCGGCAAAGATGACCGTCTCTTCGGCATCGATCTGCCAGCCGAGATGGAGCAATAGCGGTTTTGACAACTGGCTCGCCTCGGTGTGTAACTGGCGGCAACCCTGCTTCCAGGCGTGGATCTCGAGGGACTGCAGGATCTGGCGACCGCGTCCCTGCCGAGAGGCGCGTCCGCGGCAATAGAGAAGGGATAGTCGTTGCAGCGGATCCAGTACCCCAAAAGCTTCAATCAGGTTTGGGTCGTTGGCTGCGCAGCTGGCTAGGCCATAGCCCCTGTGCAGGGCTTCGCGAACAGCATTGCTGGTGTGGGCATGGTTGGCCCATGCTGCAATCTGGGCCTTGCTGTAAAGGCCTTTGGCCTGGCTGATCACAGCGTCGTGATACACCGTTGCTACTTGATCTAGATCGCCGGGATGCAGCACCCGTAGGTTTTCCATCCCGTTGCTGGGTTCAGCCTGCTTTCTATCACCGCCGCTAGCCAGCATCGAAATGGACTGAATCTTGAGGCTTTGATTTGCCTGGTAAAGCTTGGCAGCTGCAGTTAATGGTGTAAATTCTGAATGTAATTCCCAGGGGCAAACCTCTTAAGCCCCGCCATCTCACCCACAAATCCCCTAAATCGATGCTCACTGGATCGGAACTGCTTGCCAAGGTCAAAGAGCTTGGCGATGTGGGTAAATCGGAGATCGTCCGGGCCTGCGGCTACGTCTCCAATAAGAAGGATGGCGGTGAGCGCCTTAATTTCACCGCCTTTTATGAGGCACTGCTGGAAGCCAAGGGCGTTGAGCTAGGCGGAGCCGGCAAGGTTGGTAAGGGCGGTCGCAAGTTGAGCTACATCGCCACGGTGCAGGGCAATGGCAACCTGCTGATCGGCAAGGCATACACAGCTCTGCTGGATCTCAAGCCTGGCGATGAGTTTGAGATCAAGCTTGGTCGCAAGCAGATTCGGCTGATTCCCGCTGGCGCCACCGACGAAGACGAAGAGTGATATCGGCGTCCCCATTCGACGCGGCTTAAGGCTTTGTTGATTCGTTTACCCCGGCTAGTCCGGGGTTTTTCATGGCTGCTTGCTCAGTGGGGCTCTGGTCAGGGGGCAGCCAGGACGATATCGCTGCCAAGCTCAGCAGCCAGCGCCTGATAGTCATCTGGCTTGCAGGACAGCAGGATCAGTTGCAGGCCGTTGTCCACGCCGCGTCGCAGCATCTGCTGCAGCCCCTGGAGGCGCTGCTGATCGCTGTTGGTAAAGGCGTCATCGAATATCAGCGGCAGGCAATTGTCGTAAGCGGGTTGGAGCACCTCCGCCAGGGCCAGGCGTAGGGCGGCGGCCAATTGTTCACGCATGCCACCGCTTAGCTGCTCGAAGCCAAAGCGGTGCTGGCCCTGCTGAAGTTCGAAATTGCCAAAACCTTTTTTAGGATCAAAGTCCAGCGTTGCCTGATGCCGGCCACTTTGCAGGTAGTGGAGGTAGGGCTCGATTGCCTGCTCTAGCGGTTCGCTGTAGCGCTGGGAGAAATCCTGGCGGGCCTGGTGAAACAGCGTCTGCAACATTTGCAATGCCTGGGTTTGGCGCTCCAGTGCCTCCAGATCTGCCTGCGCTGCCTCCCAGGCGGCCTGCCGGTGTTCCACCACCGCCGTTGGATCTTCAGCGCTGAGACTTAGGCAGCGTTGCTCGTTCTGGCCCCGGCTGGTGAGCAGGGCGTCTTTTTCGGCATCGAGCAGGCGTAGGCGCTGCTCCATGGCGCCGCCAGCCGGCAGATTGATGAGCAGTTCGTTATCCAGAGCGCTCAGCTCTGCGTCTTGGAGCCGCAGGGCCTGGCGGCTGCGTTGCACTGAATCAGTCAGTTCTTCAAAGTCGCCGTGGCTGGCTTGCAGGGCTAGTTGGCGTGCCGCCAAGGTGTTGAGCGAGCCGGTGAGTTGCTCAAGATCCCGCTCCATTAGCTGGCTGGCCCGGCGCTGCTCCTCAAGCTGCTGCCGCCGGCTTGTGCGCTGGGCTTCGGCCTGCTGCTGCTTTTGGCTGAGCTCGTTGGTTTGTTGTCGCAGTTGCTCGAGCCAGACCTCCAGGCCCTCGCGCCCCTGGGGCAGTTCGCCGCTTTCGGCTAGCGCCTGGCGCTGTTGCTGATGACGCTCCAGCCGCCTGAGCAGGCGCTGACGCCTGGGATCGAGGGCGGCGATCTGCTCTTCAAGGCGACTCCAGGGGATGGCGCTGGCCGCTTGGCGCAGGTTGGCCAGATCTTGCTCCAGGGCTAGGCGCTGCTGGGCAATCACCTCTGCCGCTTCGCTGCTGGCCACGCCAATCTGGGCTTGCAGATCGCGCAGGGCCTCACCGCTGTGCTGCAGGGCAGCGGCCGCCTGCGCAGTCGCCTCACCGCCCCCAGGGCTGATGCGCAGCCGCACCCCCGGGCCCACCGCCACCTCGGCGCTGCCATTGAGCTGAACCGTTTCCCCAGGGGATAGGGGCTGGCCGGCAAGCGTTACCGCTTGGTCGGCCTCAATCACGCTGATCGCGGTGGCCATG
>CAZKER010000219.1:0-12672 GCA_964551845.1 uncultured Cyanobium sp. | reverse complement strand
CCCGTCGGGTTCGTGATCTTCTGGATCTGTGCCCTGGCGGAATGTGAGCGTCTGCCCTTCGACCTGCCGGAGGCCGAGGAGGAACTGGTCGCCGGCTACCAGACGGAGTACTCCGGCATGAAGTTCGCCCTCTTCTATCTGGGCAGCTACATCAACCTGGTGCTGTCGGCCCTGCTGGTGTCGGTGCTTTACCTAGGTGGCTGGGGTTTCCCCATCCCCGTGGAGTGGTTGGCCAGCTGGCTGCACCAGCCGATCGATGCACCCTTGGTGCAGCTGATCACCGGCTCGGTGGGCATCGTCATGACTGTGCTGAAGGCCTACCTGCTGGTGTTTCTGGCGATCCTGCTGCGCTGGACTACCCCTCGGGTTCGCATCGACCAGCTGCTTGATTTGGGCTGGAAGTTTTTGCTGCCGATTGCCCTGGTCAACCTGCTGATCACAGCTGCTCTCAAGTTGGCCTTCCCGGCTGTGTTCGGCGGCTGACCGCTCCTGAACACCAGCTTTTGCTCAGACCAGCCATCATGGGCTTTGCCCACTCCGACCGCCTCCCCCCAGATCCAACTCCATGTTCGGGTTCCTCAAGAAAGTCGGTGACTACACCCGCGATGCCGTGGGTGCGGCCAACTACCTGACCCAGGGTCTGGCGGTGACCTTTGATCACCTGCGGCGCAGGCCGATCACCGTTCAGTACCCCTACGAGAAGCTGATCCCCTCGGAGCGCTACCGGGGCCGCATCCACTATGAGTTCGACAAGTGCATCGCCTGCGAGGTGTGCGTGCGGGTGTGTCCGATCAACCTGCCGGTGGTGGATTGGGTGATGAACAAGGCCACTAAGAAAAAGGAGCTGCGCAACTACTCGATTGATTTTGGGGTGTGCATTTTCTGTGGCAACTGCGTCGAGTACTGCCCAACCAACTGCCTGTCGATGACCGAGGAATACGAGTTGGCGGCCTTTGATCGCCACAGTCTCAACTTCGACAACATCGCCCTTGGCCGCTTGCCCACCAGTGTTACCAGCGATCCGGCGGTGGTCCCCCTGCGGGAGCTGGTGTACCTGCCCAAGGGAGTTTTAGATCCCCACGATGTGCCGGATACGGCTCCGCGTGCGGGCAAACTGCCCGAGCAGGTGCTCGAAACTCTGCCCACCAGAGGAGACGCGTCATGACTATCGCCTCCATTACCCAGCTGATCTGTTTTGTGGCTCTTTCAGCCACCTTGGTGCTGGGCGCCCTCGGGGTGGTGCTGCTGCCAAACATTGTGTATTCGGCCTTTCTGCTCTGCGGGGTGTTCCTATCGGTGGCGGGTCTCTATCTGCTGCTGAATGCCAGTTTCGTGGCAGCGGCCCAGGTGCTCGTCTACGTGGGTGCCGTCAACGTGCTGATCCTGTTCGCGATCATGCTCGTCAATAAAAAGGAAAACCTGGCGGCTATTCCTGGTCTTGGTCTGAGGCGCCTGCTTTCTGGGGCTGTTTGCGGCGGCCTGTTTGTGTTGCTGATCCGGGTGGCCTTCACTACCCCCTGGGCCCTGCCTGGACCGGAACCCGTCGGCGAAGAGGCCACGATCCGCATTGGCGAGCATCTGTTCAGCGATTACCTGCTGCCCTTTGAGCTGGCTTCGGTGCTGCTGCTGATGTCGATGATCGGTGCAATTGTGCTGGCCCGCCGCGACGTGCTCAGCAGCGATGTGATCACCGGTGAAGACGTCGATCAGGGCCTGATTGAGAAGGAGCGCACACCCCTTCTGCTGGAAAACTCTCCCAGCTAGAGATAGTTTCTCGGCTTAATGGCCCTAGTGCCACCTGTTCAGCCCCCCTGCAGCATCCTTGCTACCGCCATGGAGTTCAACATTCCCAGCACCATTCCCCTGCAGGCCTACTTGGCCTTGGCGGCGGTGTTGTTTTGTACCGGCGTCTGGGGATTGATTAACAGCCGCAACGCGGTGCGGGTGCTGATGAGCATTGAGCTGATGCTTAATGCCGTCAACATCAACCTGATGGCATTCTCCAGCTATCTCGATGGCCAGTTGATCCGCGGCCAGGTGTTTGCCATCTTCGTGATCACTGTGGCGGCGGCTGAGGCTGCAGTCGGTTTGGCGATCCTGCTCTCCCTCTATCGCAACCGCGAAACGGTCGATATGGAGCGCTTCAACCTGCTGCGCTGGTAGCAGGTCCTTCAGCGATGCGGCTTGAGCGGGTCTGGCTGATTTCTAGGTCTGGCAGCCAGGCGGCCCACCGCCAGGCCAAGCGCTGCGCTGAAGATCTCGCTGCCCAGGGGGTTCATGTGGTGGTGGCCTCCAGTGGCCTAGCCCGCAATCCTTTTCCCGGCCTGCTGGCCACTGAGGCCGAGCTCCCCGATCTGGCTCTGGTGCTGGGGGGAGATGGCACGGTGCTCGGTGCGGCGCGCCATCTAGCCCCCCTCGATGTGCCGATCCTCAGTTTCAATGTGGGTGGCCACCTCGGCTTTCTCACCCACGATCGGCGCCTGCTGCGCCTCAGTGCCGACGCCCTCAAGAGCGAGGAGGAGAGCCTTTGGGATCGCCTGCGTCAAGACCGCTTCGCCCTGGAGCGGCGCATGATGCTGCAGGCCCACATCGACCGCGGTGACGGTGTCGATGGCTCAGAAGTCGCCCATCTGGCCCTCAACGACTTCTATTTCCGCCCCTGCCTCGATGAGGTGTCACCTACCTGTGTGCTGGAGCTGGAGATTGACGGTGAGGTGGTGGATCAATACCGCGGAGACGGTTTGATCATTGCCACTCCCACCGGCTCAACGGGCTATGCCATGGCTGCCGGTGGGCCGATCCTGCACCCAGGCATAGAAGCGATCGTGGTTAATCCGATTTGCCCGATGAGCCTCTCTAGCCGGGCCGTGGTGGTTCCTCCGAGGGCGCAGCTTTCGGTGTGGCCCTTGGGCGAAACCAGCCGCCGAGTGAAGCTCTGGAAAGATGGCGCCCACGCCACCGTGCTGGAGCCGGGCGATCGGGCCGTGGTGGAGCGCAGCCCCCACCCCGCCCTGCAGGTGCTGCTGGAGCAAAGTCCGTCGTATTACCGCACTCTCACCCACAAGCTGCACTGGGCTGGCAGCCTCACGGCCATCGAGCCCTCCCACAACTAAACCCCCGCTGCTTCCGCACGAAATCGCCCCATGGCTCTGGAAATTGAACGCCGCTTTCTGGTTCAGGGGCTGGACTGGCGCCGCCATATCCGCTGGCAGGCGCAGCTGCAGCAGGGCTATTTAGTAGCGACCGCCGACGGCTTTACCGTGCGGGTGCGCCGTGCCACCGGCGATGAGGCGGTAGCCGGTGCCTGGCTCACCCTCAAGGCCCGCCTAGAGCAACGCCTTGAGGCCCTGGGCCACCTGGCGGAGGGGTTGATACGCCAGGAATTCGAATACGCCATTCCAGAGGCGGATGCCGCCGCCCTGCTGGTCCTGGCGCCCCAGCGGCTCAGCAAAGTTCGCTACGGCCTCGATCTTCCTGGTGGGGAGTGGGTGCTCGACGTCTTTGAGGGTGCGAATGCACCGCTGGTGGTGGCCGAGGTGGAGCTGGAGCCGCAGAGCCTGGAGCAGGGTCTGGCCCTCGAGCCGCCCTACTGGTGCGGGCCTGAGCTGACTGGGCGCCATGAGCTGAGTAATGCGTCCCTGGCGCGCCGGCCCCTGGCCCTCTGGCCAGAAGCGGAGCGCCAGGCCCTGTTCCAACCTGCAGCTGCTTAAGCCTTGCCGGGCTCGATCGAGCAGCAGTTGAAGCCGTCGCGGCAGATCTTGCCGTTGTCCATGGCCCAGTTCAGCAGGGCCACCCGGTTCTTGGCGCCGGTCTTGGTGAAGATGTTGCTTACGTGGTTGTCCACGGTGCGCTTGCTGATGGTCAGCGATTCGGCGATCTCCTGGTTAGTGAGCCCCTTTGCCACCAGCTCGATGATTTCGATTTCCCGCTCCGACAGATCGTGGCGCACCTGGCCCAGGAAGCTTCCCTTGGCGTGATCGGTATCCATGGACCCAAGCCTCAGGCTTGCCCGCACTGTAGGCAGAGCGCTGATTCATGATGGCCTGAATTAGCACGATTCGCTTGTTGCTTCAACGGGCCCTGGCCAGCGGGCAGCCAGCTCTCACAGCAGAGGTGATGCCGCCCCGGGGGGGAGACCCCTCGCGCTCCTTGGCGGCAGCCCAGGCCCTGCGGGGCTGGGTCCATGCGGTCAACGTTACCGATGGCAGCAGGGCGGTGATGCGGATGAGCAGCCTGGCCCTGTGCCGGCTGTTGCTCGACGCCGGTATTGAGCCGGTGCTGCAGCTGGCTTGCCGCGATCGCAACCGCATTGCCCTCCAGGCCGAATTGCTCGGTGCCCATGCCCTAGGAGTGCGCAACCTGCTCTGCCTCACCGGCGATCCGGTGCGGGCCGGCGACCAGCCCGGGGCTCGCCCGGTGAATGAGCTGGAGGCGGTGCGGTTGCTGCAGCTGGTTCAGCAGTTCAATGGGGGTCAGGATCCGGTGCAAGGGGAGCTGCCCGATGGACCCACCGACCTATTTGCCGGTGCTGCTGCCGATCCCCAGTCGGCTAGTTGGAGTGGTCTCAAGAGTCGGCTGCTGCGCAAGAAGCAGGCCGGTGCCCGCTTCGTCCAAACCCAGATGGTGATGGACGCTGAAGCACTAAAGCGCTTTGTTGGCGAACTCGCTGCACCGCTTGATCTGCCCGTGCTGGCCGGTGTGTTTCTGCTCAAATCGGCTCGCAACGCCGCTTTCATAAACCGGGTGGTGCCCGGCGCCAACATTCCCCAGGCCGTGATCGACCGGCTGGACGCGGCGGCAGATCCGGCGGCCGAGGGGGTGGCAATAGCTGCGGAACAGGTGGCTAACTATCTCCAGATCGCCCAAGGGGTGCATTTAATGGCGATCAAGGCGGAGGAGCGAATCCCGGCGATCCTCAATCAGGCCGGCTTGGCCCCCCTGACGTTGGGCTAGTTGCCGTTGCTCAGGGCCAGGTCAGTGCCAAGCAGTTCGGCCATCGCCTTTTGCTGCGGCGATGGCGCAACCACGTCTTGACGACGCACGTCGGTGATCAGCCAGTCGAGTGCAGCTTCCTGTAGGTCGAAGTGGTCTCCGTTGCGGTCGACGCAGTAGCGGCCAAACACCAGCTTCTCAACAAGGTGCACACTGGCTCCAATACGGGAGTAGTCAAAAATAATCGAGTTGTCGATCGTAGCTCCTTCGCAAATGTGGCAATTGGGGCCAATCATCGCCGGACCAATGATCGTGGCGCCGTTTTCAATGCGGCTCATGCCGCCCACATAAATGGGGCCGGTGATATTGATCTGATCCCAGTCAGCCGCTACGTTGAGGCCGGCAAACACACCCGGCCTCACTTCCTTGCCAGGGATTTGGACTTGGCGCACCTGACCCTGCAGCACGCTCCGAATCGCCTGCCAGTAATCCGGCACCTTGCCAATATCAACCCATTCAAATTCCATCGGAAGGGCGTAGAAGGCAGCACCCGCTTCCACCAGCTTGGGGAAGAGGTCGGAGCCAATATCGAAGGGCTGGTCACTCGGCACAAAGTCGAGCACTTCAGGCTCGAAAATATAAATGCCAGTATTAATCATGTCGCTGGCGGCCTCACCAATCGCCGGCTTCTCCTGGAAGGAGCGCACTCGGCCGTCGTCGTCGGTGACGACCACGCCGTAACTGCTTACCTGATCCTTGGGCACCCGCATGGTGATCAGGCTGGCCATGGCGCCCTTGGCCTTGTGGCGGCGCACCGCCTCGGTCAGATCAAGATCGATCAGGGCGTCACCGCAGAGCACTACAAAGGTGTCGTCGAAGAAGCGCTGGAAATTCTGGATCTTCTTCAGCCCTCCAGCCGATCCCAAGGCGTCGCCGATCAGCTCACCATCTTCAATGCGGCCTTCGAAGCTGTAAGCGATTTCAACGCCAAAACGCTGGCCATCGCGGAAGTAGTTCTCGATCTCCTCAGCCAGGTGGGAGACGTTCACCATGATTTCGGTGAAGCCGTGCTCCCGCAGCAGCTCCAACAGAAACTCCATCACTGGTTTCTGCAGGATGGGAATCATCGGCTTGGGAATCGTGTGCGTAATGGGACGCACCCGTGTTCCCTTGCCAGCAGCCAGGATCATCGCCTTCATGGTCACAGCTTAGACGGCCCTATCAAGCCGCCATCGCCTGTTCCGCCGCCCCAAGGGGTGGCACTAAAGGCAGCTGAAGGGTTTCTCCAGAGCTAAGCAGGCGTCGCAGTTGCAGAGGGCCAAACAGTCCACCCTGCTGGTCTAGTTCCACCTTGCCCTGGTGGCAGAGAAATAGGAGCGCCCAGAACACTCCTACCCGATCGCGATCCAGCTCTGCGTCTGCTCCCTTGGCTTCCACGTTGGCGGCCCAGTCATGCACAAGCTCGTTGAAGCCCGCCCAGGCGTGGGCTGGCTCCCAGCTGAGTAGAAATTGGCTGAGCGCAGCGGTGGTTTCGGGCAACTTCTCGCGGTGGGCCAGGGCCGCCACTTGTTCGATCGCCGCTCGTTCGCTGTAGCGCTTGGGGCGCTGGCGCGGCCGAATGCGTCCTTCGTCAGCTTCGAGTTGCTCGGCGATGTCTTCCAGCTGGCGGATCAATTCCCCCAGAGTTACTGGCCGCTGCAGGGGCGGCGGCGCTACTGGCCGCCGCCAGAGGTGCCGTTCCGGCCGCCGCGGTAGCGCCAGGGCGGGGTCCACAAGCCAGCCCTGGCCATCGGCATCGAAATCAAAGCCGATGTCTTCTGGGTCGAGCGGCTCCGGCGGAAAGGTGGCCGCTTCCAGTATCTCGGCTTTGAGGCTCACCAACACCGAGGCCGCCAGAAACGCCTCACTGGTTTCGGCCAAGTCCTGCTCGTAGCTGCCGCCCCGGCTCGGTGAGTTTGCCGCCACCAAACGGGGCACCTCTATCCGTTGGCGCAGCTGGTCTAGGAAACCGTCCACCACGGCGATCACGTCTACGTCCCAGGGGTCGAGATCGCCCCGCTCCGCCGCGTCCTGGAGCAGACGTATGGCAAGTCTCGCGCCTCCTTCAGCCAATCTTGCTCCGCGGCCTCCGGTTATTTGTAAGCCGCACGCTACCGGTATTGGCTGTTCCCCACCAGCACCCCTGCCAAAGCACTAGTGGTGGTGGATCAGATCGGCAAGGCTGGCGCCGAAAGCAGCGGTTGGCGGATCAGATCGCCCGGCGGCGGCTGAATCACCTTGGCTAGGGCTGTGGTCTCCCGTTGCACCAACGCTTCTATCGAGGCCCGGTAGGTGTCGGTCATCACCCTGGGATATAGGCCGATGCCCACGATCGGCACAAGCAGACAGCTGATCACGTAGATCTCCCGGGGCTCCGCATCCACCAGATGGGTGTGGGAGGCCAGCTCGACGTTTTCCTTGCCGAAGAAGATTTCTCGCAGCATTGAAAGCAGGTACACCGGGGTGAGGATCACGCCCACAGCTGCCAGGGCAGCCATCACGATGCGGAAGCTGAGTGAATAGGCCTCGCTGGTCACGAAGCCGGTGAACACCATCAGCTCGGACACGAAGCCGCTCATTCCGGGCAGAGCTAGGGAGGCCAGGGAGCAGATGGTCCACAGGGCAAACATCTTGCGCATCTTCTGGCCAACCCCGCCCATGTCGTCGAGCTGCAGGGTGTGGGTGCGGTCGTAGGTGGCCCCCACCAAGAAGAACAGGCTCGCGCCGATCAGGCCGTGGCTGATCATTTGCAGCATGGCGCCGCTGGTCCCCAGGGCACTGAAGCTGCCGATGCCGATCAGCACGAAGCCCATGTGGCTGATTGAGCTGTAGGCGATCTTGCGTTTGAGGTTGCGCTGCGCAAACGAGGTGAGCGCGGCGTAGATGATGTTCACCACTCCCAGCACCACCAGTAGCGGCGCAAACTGGGCGTGGCCCTCCGGCAGCAGCTGCACGTTGAAGCGCAGCAGGGCGTAGCCGCCCATCTTCAGCAAGATGCCTGCCAGAAGCATGTGCACCGGAGCAGTGGCCTCGCCGTGGGCATCGGGAAGCCAGGTGTGCAAAGGCACAATTGGTAGCTTGACGCCGAAGGCGATCAGCAGGCCGGCGTAGGCGAACAGCTGGAACTTCGTTGAGAAGTCCTTGGCCATTAGGTCTGTGTACTCAAAGCTGGGAGTGCCGCCGCCGTAGAAGGCCATCGCCAGCCCCACCACCAGAATGAACAGGGAGCTACCGGCTGTGTAGAGAATGAATTTGGTGGCGGCGTACTGACGCTTCTTGCCGCCCCAGATGGCTAGGAGCAGATAAACAGGCAGCAGTTCCAGCTCCCAAGCCAGGAAGAACAGAAGCATGTCCTGCACGGCGAACACCGCTATCTGGCCGCCATCCATGGCCAGGAGCAGGAAATAGAAGAGCTTGGGTTTGAAGGTCACCGGCCAGGCCGCCAGGGCCGCCAGGGAGGTGATGAAGCTGGTGAGCAGGATCAGCGGCATCGAGATGCCGTCTGCGCCTACCGACCAGGCCAGCCCCAAGCTGGGCAGCCACTGCACCCGCTCCACCAGCTGCAGCCCTTCGACCGCCGGGTCGTAGCCGTTGAGGTAGCCCCCAACGGTTAACAGGAAGGTGATCAGGGTGATGCCGAGGGCATACCAGCGCACCCGCTTGCCGTCGCCGGCATCCGGAATGAAAGGAATCACCAGGGCCGCGGCGATCGGGAACAGGATCGACGCGCTCAACCAGGGGAAGGGCACGAACCAGGCCTCACCGTTTAGCCGGAGTGTAGAAATTCAGTCGGGCTCGACACTCTGCTGGTGGGGGATGTCACACAGAGTTGTGCGTCCTGCCCCCGCTTCGCTGATCCGCTGGCACGCGCTTTGCGCTCACGCCAGGGGATCAGCGAAGCGGGGGCAGGAGCTGTCGCGAGGCAGGGAAGGCTCTGTCGCGGCAGGGTAAGCGTGCGGTGTGAGGCTCGCTCGGCTGAGCGGCCGAGGCCGTGTTGCCCGCGTAGCGGGCGTAACGGCCGAACCGCTCAGCCAAGCGAGCCGAACAGAACCACCAGGGCTATGACGCCGCCAAAAACGATCAGGGCATAGAACTGGGCCCGGCCGGTTTCGAAGTATTTGAGCCCCTCGCCGCTGCCCAGGGTCACCAGGCCGGTGAGGTTGACAACTCCATCGACAACCTTGGAATCAACTTCCAGCACCTGACGGGCCAGTTTGCGGCTGCCCTGCACGAACAGCTTGTCGTTGATCGCATCTAGGTACCACTTATTGGCCAGGAAAGCGTTGAGTGCAGGGAAACGGGCGGCCACGGCCTTGCCCAGATCGATTTTGTGCAAGGCGTAGGCCAGCACGGCCAAAGTTATACCGGCGATGGAGATACCCACAGAAGCTCCAGCCAGGGGCAGGAATTCACTCCAGCTGAAGTGCTCGGCCACCTCGGCTGCCTCCTGGGGGTCGAGCAGGTTGCCAAAGCGGCTGTTCCAGGGGGTGCCCAGCAGGCCCACCAGTACAGAAGGCACGGCAAGTACGACTAGGGGCATGGCCATCTGCCAGCCGGATTCGTGCGGATGGCTGGAGTGGGCATGGTCATGCTCGTCGCCGTGATCGTCGCCCTGGTCATCAGCGGATTTCCCGGCTGCAGCCAGTAGCTGGGCCCGCACCGCCTGATCGTTGCCCCGAAACTCCCCTTCGAAGGTGAGGAAGTAGAGGCGGAACATATAGAAGGCGGTCATGCCGGCGGTGATGAAGCCAGCCACCCAGAGAACGGGGAATGAACCAAACGCCACGCCGAGGATCTCGTCCTTGCTCCAGAAGCCTGCAAGAGGAGGAATGCCGGCGATGGCGACGCAGCCGATCAGGAAGGTGGTGCTGGTGATTGGCATGTATTTGCGCAGCCCGCCCATCAAGCGCATGTCCTGGGCAAGCACGGGTTCGTGGCCCACCACCTCTTCCATGGCGTGGATCACCGAGCCGGATCCCAAGAACAACATCGCCTTGAAGAAGGCGTGGGTGACGAGGTGGAACATGCCTGCCACCGGAGCGCCGCAGCCCATAGCCAGCATCATGTAACCCAGCTGGGAAACGGTGCTGTACGCCAGGCCTTTCTTGAGATCCATCTGGGTGAGGGCAATCGAGGCCCCCAGCACCAGGGTGATGGTGCCCACCACGGCGATAGTGGCCTGCACGGCCGGGAAGGGTTCGTAGACGGGCTGCAACCGGGCCACCAGGAACACACCGGCGGCCACCATGGTGGCTGCGTGGATCAGGGCGGAAATGGGGGTCGGGCCCTCCATTGCATCTGGCAGCCAGACGTGCAGGGGGAACTGGGCTGATTTGGCCATCGGTCCCATGAACACCAGCAGGCAAAGCAGGATCGCTGCCGCGTTGGAAACGCTGCCGCCTGCCACGGCCTCCTGCAGCCGGCTGCCGATCTCTTCAAAGCCGAAGCTGCCGGTTGCCCAGAACAGACCCAGGATCCCCAGCAGCAGTCCGAAGTCGCCCACCCGGTTCACCACAAAGGCTTTCTGTGCCGCATTGGCGGCGCCATCGCGGTCGTACCAGAAGCCCACAAGCAGGTAGGAGCACATGCCCACCAGCTCCCAGAAGACATATATCTCCAGCAGGTTGGGGCTGATCACCAGCCCCAGCATTGAGCTGCTGAACAGGGCCAGATAGGTGAAAAAGCGCACGTAGCCCTTGTCGTGGGCCATGTAGCCATCGGAATAAACCATCACCAGCACGGCGATGGTGGTCACTAGGGAGAGCATCACGGCGCCGAGGGCGTCCACCCGGAAGCCCATCTGCAGGTTGAAAGTGCCGGCGCTGGCCCAGTTGAACAGCACTTCGGTGGGTCCGGCCCCCGCCAGTTGCTGGGCCAATACGGCGTAGCTGAGCACTGCGGCAGCTCCAACGCAGCTGATTAGCAGCCAGGCCACGGGTTTGCGCAGCCTGTTGACGGTGCGGTTGAAGCTGATCAGCCCCAGCCCGGTAATACAAGCCCCAACTAGGGGCAGCACCGGAATCAACCAGGCGAGTTCGGCGGCTGACGGCATGCGCTGCAAGCTGGTTGGCGCAAGTGTAGGCAGCTAAACAGGTGCATATCCAGGCCTGTGCGCGCTCGCCCATGCGTGCGGAGCTCTGCTGCTGGCAGCACTCAGCCCAGCAGGTGGGCCAAGCCTGTGCGAGCGAAGCTCGTAGCGCCGATGCCGATGAAGCGATGGGCCCACCAAAAAACCCCTACGGCAATGGCAATGCCCAGCTGGGCTGGCCGCAGAAATTCGCTGAGCACCAGCTGCTGGCGGCCAGTAAATATGGCCCTAAAAGGAAGGATCGAGGTGCTGGCCCGCAGCTCCTCAAAGGCGCTACCGAAGCGCTTGGCCAGGCGCCGGTCGCCGTTCCAGATGGCGAAGAGATGGTGGGCGATCAGGCCGGCGCAGGTGGCCACCATGAAGCTGCTGCCGATCCAGAGCAGGTGGGTGACGCACCAGAGGACTTGGCCCACCGCCTGCGGATGGCGGCTGATGCGGATGATCCCGGTGGCATAGAGCCTCACCTGGGGCTTGAGCACCGCTGGGATTTCCAGCAGGTTGTAGGTGGCTGGATAAAGAAACAAAAAGCTGATTGCCGTGCCGGCCCACACCACAGGCACGATCCAGGGCTGGTCCTGGAGATTCCAGAGGCGGATGCCGTCGTAGCGATGGGCCAGGAAATAGCCGATCACCACCACGGCAGAGGGGATGCTCACCGCGGCAAACAGCAGCCGCCAGGCCCGCTCGCCGATTTTTGCCGCGCCCCAGACCCTTAGAGAGGCTCCGCCGCTGTGGATCACGGCGAAGGCCAGCAATAGGGCGAGCATCACCCAGCTGCTGTGGTTAGAGGAGCTGGGGAGCACGGGCCGGATGGGGAGTTATGAAGCTGCCGATTCTCGCTGCCAGGCTTCCCCCTTAGAGTTTTGAACTCGCCAGCTGGCAGGCTCCGGCCGATCCAGGCAACCCAATGGCAGACCTGCCCTTCACCCTTGATCAGCTCCGCATCCTGCGGGCCATCGCCTCGGAGGGGAGCTTCAAGAAGGCCGCAGACAGCCTTTATGTGACCCAGCCAGCGGTGAGCCTGCAGATCCAAAACCTGGAGAAGCAGCTCAGCGTCAGTTTGTTTGATCGGGGCGGGCGCAAGGCGCAGCTCACCGAGGCAGGCCACCTGCTGCTCAGCTATTGCGACCGAATCCTCAGCCAGTGCCAGGAGGCCTGCCGGGCCCTGGAAGACCTGCACAACCTGCGCGGTGGCTCCCTGATCGTTGGCGCCAGCCAGACCACCGGCACCTACCTAATGCCGCGGATGATCGGTCTGTTTCGGCAGAAGTACCCAGACGTGGCCGTGCAGTTGCAGGTGCACAGCACCCGCCGCACCGGTTGGAGCGTGGCCAACGGCCAGGTGGATCTGGCGATCATTGGTGGCGAGCTACCAACGGAGCTTTGTGAGCTGCTGCAGGTGGTGCCCTATGCCAGCGATGAGTTGGCCCTGGTGCTGCCGGTGAAGCATCCGCTGGCCCGCCTGCCCGAGCTCACTAAAGACGACCTCTACCGGCTGGGTTTTGTCTGCCTAGATGCCCAGTCGACCACCCGCAAAATGGTTGATCAGCTGCTGGCTCGCTCCGGGCTGGACGTGGGCCGGCTCAAGATCGAGATGGAGCTCAATTCCTTTG
>CAZKER010000218.1:0-5056 GCA_964551845.1 uncultured Cyanobium sp. | reverse complement strand
CCGGCGCCCTGGCGGCCGTGGTCTCGGCGGTGGTGGGCTGGGCGCTGGCGCGTTACGCCTTCAACTTCGAATGGACCGTGACCTGGTGGCTGCTGCCGGTGGGAGCTGTGAGCGGCGCGCTGCTGGCCTGGCTGGCTGGCTGGTGGGGGCTGCGCAGTGTGCTGCGTCGCCCGGTGGTGCAGACGCTGCGTCAGGCGGCGACTTGATTGCTATATAAATGATAGCGTACTCGTTGTTCTGCGCGGCTGGGATAATCCAGGCATGACATCCGAAGAGAACACCAAACCCGCGACCGCCTTTGAATGGATCGGCGGCGAAGCCAAAGTCCAGGCCCTGGTCGAGCGTTTCTACGACCTCATGGACCTGGAGCCCGTCTACAATGAACTGCGCGCTGCCCACGGCAGCGAGCTGACCGATGCGCGGCAGAAGCTGACCTGGTTCCTCACCGGCTGGCTCGGCGGCCCCAATCACTACATCGAACGCTTCGGCCATCCGCGCCTGCGCGCACGCCACATGCCCTTCAAGATTGGTCTTATCGAACGCGATCAGTGGCTGGCGTGCATGGACCAGGCCATGGGGGAGGTGGGGGTGGATGAAGAACTGCGCGGCAAGCTGCGCGAGTCTTTTGCCGGAACGGCGGACTGGATGAGAAACACGCCCGGGTGATTCAGCCGGAGGGCTGCAGCAGTACCACCAGCGCCCCCGCACCCCCCTCCGCCGGCCGCGCCTGCACAAAGGCCAGCACTTCCTTCTTCTGCGCCAGCCAGCTCTGCACCCGGCCCTTGAGCACGGGCGTCTTGCCCGGTGAGCCCAGGCCTTTGCCGTGCACCACCCGCACGCAGCGGATACCGTGTTGATGGGCTTCGCGGATGAACTGGCCCAGGGCCTCGCGGGCGTCTTCGGTGCGCAGGCCGTGCAGGTCGAGCTGGCGCTGGATGGCCCAGTCGCCGCGGCGCAGCTTGCGGGTGACGTCGGGGCCGATGCCGGGGCGGCGGTAGCTCAGGTGTTCGTCGGTTTCCAGCAGGGTGCTGATGTCGAATTCGTCACTCAGGGTTTCCTGCAGCGCGGCCTGCTCGTCGAGCTGGTGTTGCAGGGGCCGTGCCGGGGGCTTGGCGCTCTTGAGCTGGGCCTTGGCCGGCTGATGCAAAGGCTGTACCTTGCCGGCGGCTTGCTGGAACAGGTCCTTGTCTGCCGTGGCCTGCTTGGCTCGCCTGGCCGCTTCGGCCTTGCGCTCGGCTTCCAGCTTCGCCTGTGTCTCGATGGCCTTCTTGACCTGCTTGAGATCGGCCAACGAGTTGATCTTGACCATCAGATCAGGCCTTTCTCGGCCATGGACAGCGCCAGGCCCGGTGCCACGATCATGTGGTCCAGCACACGCACGTCCACCAGGGCCAGGGCGGCCTTGAGGGCCTGGGTCAGCGCTTCGTCGGCGCGCGAGGGTTGTACCGTGCCACTGGGGTGGTTGTGCGCCAGCACCACAGCGGCGGCGTGGTGGTGCAGGGCGCGCAGCACCACTTCACGCGGATAGATGCTGGTTTGGGACAAAGTTCCACGAAACATCTCTTCCATCGCCAGCAACTTGTTTTGGCTGTCCAGGAACAGCACTGCAAATACCTCATGCGCTTTGCCACTGAGGTGCAGTTGCACGTAATGCTTCACTGCGTTTGGGTCGGCAAACACCTCGCGTTCCTGCAGCTTCTGCGCCATGGCACGGCGAGCCAGCTCCAGCACCGCCACAATCTCGGCCCGCTTGGCAGGCCCCAGGCCTTTGACGCACTTGAGGTCGTCGGCCGTGGCGTGCAGCAGGCCAGCTATGCCTCCAAAACCGCCTTGGTGCCCGTCGGCATTGCGCGAGGCGCTATCATTTTTGAGTTGCAATAGCTCCTCGGCCATCTGCAACACCCCTTTACCCGCGATGCCGGTGCGCAGCAAAATCGCCAGCAACTCCGCATCACTAAGCGCCCCGGGGCCGCGCGCAAGCAACTTCTCGCGCGGTTGGGCTTCCAAGGGAAGGTCTTTAAGGGGCATGGAAATGAGGTCGTGCAGAGACAGGTTGTGAGCTTTGGAATCAAGGTCAGTTTATCGGGACTTTGATGAGTTCAACAATTCCCCTGGGACTCTTGCTCACTGACGACAGAATTTGGCAAAACTCAGCGTCTACCCGTGGATTCAAAGCGCGGCTTGCGTGATGACCAGGTGCGGTCACACAGAATTTCGATTTGGCGGTATGCAAGAGGTCAAAAGCGGGTCCACCAGTTTGCGACCTGTTTGCTCCGTACCCGTCATAGACCACCGGGTATCGACGGGCAGGTTTGTGGCGACCACTTCATTAGATCGAGCACCCGCCCAAGGGATGGAAGCGGCAATGGCGATTTGCGATTCGCTTGCCTCGAAGCGGTCAACTGCGCAATGAGACTGCCGATCAGTCATTTCTTCGATTTCTTGGCGAAACTTGGCGCCGACTAAGACCAATTGGCGTCAATATTGACTCGTGTCGTGGTTGCGCCAGCGCGCGGCCATCGTGCTTTGCCGCTAAGGGTCTTGTGGATTAATATGTCATTCGTACCCAAGAATAAGTCAACCCGATGGACAAGTCAGCTATGACAAGAACAGAAATTACCGCCAGTGATTCCGTTGATTTGCCACAGGTGCTTTCGGCAACGGCTGCCGTTGCTGTACGACGGACGCTTCTTTTCCTGGTTGCCGTATTGCTGATGAGCGTCATTAGTTCGCAGCTTACTGGAGACACATCGCGGCTTTCGCAAACGGTCATTGTTGGCGTGCTATTGCCACTATGGAGCTATTTCGAGATACGCCGCAAAAATATCAATCGCGCATTCATTGTTTTTAGTTGGGGGCTCTTTCTTTACGCTTGTGGCACATCGTTTTTTTTAGGCGGCATTCAGGCGCCAGCCCTCTTTGCACTGCCACTCAGTATCATGCTCTGCGCCTGGGTACAGGGGCGCCGGTTTGCGGTAGCAATGGCACTTTTGTCTGTGATCGCGCTGTGCGTCCTGGTGATTGGTCAGCACAACGGTTGGTGGTTGCCACTGATTCTTCGAAATCCATTGCACATATTGATCGTCTATTGCGGTGTCATTGCCATGGTTGGCGTTACCGCCGTCTTAATTTCGGAGCACCTAAAAGAGATCTCGGCACATGACCGCACGGTCAGTCTTGATTTGCAGAATCAGGTGGCAGCCCTTGCGCGCACCGAAGCGGCACTTACCGCCCGCGGTTCCGAACTTGAGCTGGCACTGGTCCGCCTGCAAGAGACGCATGAGCAATTGGCCCATAGTGAGGCTAAGGCTACGCTGAGCACCCTCATTGCCAGCGTATCCCACGAACTCGGCACTCCTGTCGGCAATGGCGTAATGATGGCTAGCATGTTGGCAGATCAGTCACGTGACTTTGAACGTATCCTCGACTCCGGCAACCTCAAACGTTCTGATCTGGCAAGTTTTGTAGCCAACCAGCGGGAAGGGAGTTCAATGATCTTGGCCAACCTGAAACGTGCGACTGAGCTGCTTACAAACTTCCACCAGGTGGCTGCAGATCAGGCCAGTGAGCAGTGCCGAGAGTTTGATTTGAAAACAGTGGTGCTGGAAGTCTTGAGTACCCTGACACCAACCATCAAGCGCCATCCGCACCGTGTCGATATTGATATTCCCGATGGCATCCTGATGGATTCTCAGCCAGGGCCATTGGGGCAAGTTGTGATTAACCTGATCAATAACGCTTATCTTCACGCCTTTGAAGGCCGAACGGAAGGCGTGCTGACGATCAGCGCTCAACTGCAGGATCAGGATGTGACCATGAATTTCAGGGACAACGGTGTGGGCATTGCGCAAAACAATCTGGAGAAACTATTCGAGCCCTTTTTTAGCACAAAGATCGGCCGGGGCGGAACGGGGCTGGGCATGGCAATAGTCCAAAATTTGGTTACCAAGACACTTGGCGGGAGCATTTCAGTCACCAGCATCGTAGGGGAAGGCACCTGTTTTGAAGTTCGGCTTCCCCGGGTTATGCCAAATGGTTAGTCAACATATTCTGGCAAGTCATTGCTTAAAGTGCACTGTCACTTAACTTTTTGCGAGCTGAGGTGCTAACGTCCATCTTTCTTTATGCGGACGTTGGCAAACTCTACGTGGGCAATGGGTACGAATTAGTCCGCGACCAAAGTCGGCTCTCGGACTGGGTAGCTGTGAAATGCCGAAACCAGCCAAAATATTTTCGCAATAAAGTAACACTGAGTTGCGCCAGCGTGCCGCGAAACAGCTCTTCGAGTGCCAGCAGCTTGTGCTGGTTGTCCAGGAAGAGCACGGCAAAGCTCTCGTGCTTCTTGTGGGCCAGGTGCAGCTGCAGGTAGTCCTTGACAGCCTGCGGGGTGTCCAGCGCGGCGCGTTCGCGCAGCCGCTCGGCCAGGGCGCGGCGGGCCAGTTCCAGCACGGCCACCAGTTCGGCGCGTTTGGCCGGGCCCAGGCCCTTGATGCGTTTCAGGTCGTCCGCGCTGGCGTGCAGCAGGCCAGCCATTCCACCAAAGCCGTCCAGCAGTTCCTGCGCCAGTTGCAGCACCCCCTTGCCGGCCAGGCCGGTGCGCAGCAGCAGGGCCAGCAGTTCGGCGTCCGACAGCGCCCCCGGGCCGCGGGCCAGCAGCTTTTCGCGCGGTCGCGCGTCGGGGGGAAGGTCTTTGAGGGGCATGAGTGCGGTCCGTTCGCCCTGAGCCGGTCGAAGGGCTTCGACAGGCTCAGCCCGAACGGGTGGGCAAGTTTCTACAATGGAGCCCAGTTTATCGGGACTTCCATGACCACCACGCTCGCCCGGGTCCAGCCCGGCTCCTTCCTCACGCTGCATTACCGCCTCTCGGGGCCGGGCGGCGACATCATCAGCACCTTCGGCGGCAAGCCGGCCACGCTGACCATCGGCACGGGCGAACTGGCCCCGGCAGTCGAAGGCGCTTTGATCGGCCTGGAGGAGGGCCAGCACACCACGCTGCAGCTGCCGCCGGGGGCCTATGGCGAGCGCAACCCCGACATGCAGCAGTGGCTCTCGCGCA
>CAZKER010000217.1:0-4611 GCA_964551845.1 uncultured Cyanobium sp. | reverse complement strand
TACGTCGAGGTGCTGGTGCCCCCCCCCCAGCCGGGAGGCTCAGGCCTGTTTGCGCTCCGCTAATGGCTCGTGGGTGGTGCGCATCAGCAGAGCCGGGAAATCCTCCACGTCAAGTGGCTGCAGGTGATGGACGCCGATGTCAGCCGGGATCGCCGAGCCCTATTGGGTCACTCCAGCCGGCTGGTTAGGTTCAATTCCCTACAGATCGGGTAAAACCTCCTGCGGAAGGACTAACAGCAGCCAGGAAACGGTGCGTGTTCCAATCATTGATCGGAATCGTCATGGTGTTTCCTGCTCTGCCCGCTAAGTCACAGTAAGAATTGAGCGTTGCGCTCAGGGTTTGAGCACGGTTGTCTGCGCTGGCTGGTCGATAGGCATCACCTTGATCGCGCCTCCATCAAGGGGGAGCTGATCAAAGTTGAGACTGCGTAGCTGCGGATTGTCATAGGTCTGGATGTAGTAAACGAGATTCTTCTGATCCGCTACCACCGACCATTCGGTGATCTCATAGGTGGTAACTGAGCCAGCACCTCCGAAGGAACCGCCCGGAGGCAGCAGAATGCTTCCTGGCGGAAGATCAAATTGACCCAGAATGCGGAAGGCGGTGCCAACCTGCTGTTTTGTGGTGAGGTTAGTGGGTGCGAAATGGCTCAGCATCAGCGCACGAGTAAAACGTGATGTCGATAGAAAATCACCAGGCAGGCCATGCAAACCTCCACCAGTGCTCGTCGGCGGAAGCTTCAGGCCGTTAACGCTTAGTTCATCAGGTGGCATAGCACGGAGATTGGCGTAGTTCCCTGCTGCAGCCAAGTGATAGGGAAACGGTGGATCATTCGTGTAAGTGCCGGTGGGGTTATTGATCATGGTGAGCTCTCCCTTGATGTATTCCACCGAAAGACTCTTGCCGCTGCGATCATGCAGGGTCATATGAATCGGTAGCGGTCCACCGAAGGCCTTGATCGCAGCACCATTCACAAGCACCTGCGGCAAGCCACTCTTCACCTCTTCAATGGTCGCGAAGTTGGTAAGCACATAGGTAAGCAACTGAGCGCTGTTGATCGATCGCTTAATCTGGCCAGGTGAAACGCTCTGAAACTGGGCATAACCTGCGAAGTAGAGCAAACCGCCCGCAAGACCCTTTTCATTCATGCCATCAGGGACCACATCCTTGAGACCTAAGGCATTGAGGCCAACCACGGCATAGCGGCTGGTCCACTTCAGACCGTTACCAATTCCTCCGTCGGGCCCGTTTCCACGCAGGTGCGTGCCGCGCTGAATCAGCACCGCCTGGCTTTTGAGCGGCTGGCCAAACTCCATGGTGCGCCCGTAAATGCGGCCGCCGTCAGAGCCTTTGAGTACAAAACTGGTGCAAGCCTGCGCCTGCAGGGAGAACCCAGCCAGCACCCCCAGAGCGCTGATCACGCCAAAAGCGCGTTGGCGCCACCACGTTGCCTGGACTATCCGCACCATCGCAAATTCGGAGACTGATTTAATTCTGATCATCACTGCCTGAAGCGGCCGGCCCCCTAGCAAGCAGTGCAATTAAGTGAACCAGCGGGTGGATCGCCCTTGGTGTGCCCGTGTCACTCATTTTGATCGCTGCCCTGAGCAGCCCTGACCACAACTGAAAAACAACTGATCTGAAAACGATCACGGCTATTGCCATGCAAACCTCTCGCACAGCTGCGCCCAACCCCGTTGGGCCCTACTCCCTGGGACTAAACCACGGCTGAGCAGGCAAATGCCCGGGGCCAGCGCTCCGGGCTCTGTTGTGGGGATTAAGCGAGTTCAGAGCAGCCCGCCCAGCCGGATCAGGGCCCCCACCACCACGAAGGCAATCGCCAGGGCGGTGATGCTGCGGATGTGCCATGCCAGGCCGCTCAGGTTGGCGTCGGTGAGGTTGGGGATCAGCCGCAACCGGGCGTGCAGGGCTAGGGCGGCGGTGCCAGCCAGCAGCAACAGCTTGACGCCCACCAACATGCCGATCGGGTTAGCCGGGCTGAACAGCCCCTGGAAGCCGGGGAGATAGATCCAGCCCATCCACAGGCCGGTGAGCACCTGAATTGCCAGGGCCGTGAGCCCCAGCGGCTCAAAGACCTCCTCGAAGACGCGGACCTGGGCCGCGCTCTGTGCTCGCAAGGCCCTGGGGAGCACCCCCAGATCCAGCACCAAATGTCCACCGGTCCACACCGTGGCGGCCAGGGCATGAACAATCACCAGCAGCGGAAAAACAGACACGGCAGCTCCTTTGCAGGTGCCTCCACGATGGGTGCAATGTGCCGGGTCTGACCATGAAGGTGATCGTGGATCTATGTGTGGTGCCGATCGGCGTGGGTGTGCACCTGGCCCCCTACATCGCTGCCTGCGAGAAGGTGCTCACAGAAGCCAGCCTCAAGATCCAGCTGCATCCCAACGGCACGGCGATTGAGGGGGAGTGGGAGCCTGTGTTCGCTGCCATCGAGGCCTGCCATCAGGCGGTACACGTCATGGGTTGCCCCCGCGTTTACACCACCGTCAAGATCAATACCCGCACGGATAAGGAGCAGACCCTGGAAGACAAGGTGGCCAGCGTGCAGGCACTGCTCTGATGCCAGGCCAGAGCGACCAGGCCAGCGAGGTTCTCGAGTTCTGGTTTGTCGAAACCAGGCCGCACCAGTGGTTCGCCAAGGACCCTGCCTTTGACCAGCTGCTGCAGCAACGATTCGTCGCCCTAACCCGACGCGCCATCGCCGGTGAGCTCGACGCATGGGATGCAGAGCCGACCGGGGCTCAGGCGCTGGTGCTGCTGCTGGATCAGTTCCCGCGTCAGATCTGGCGCGACAGCGCCATGGCCTTCGCTGGTGATCCACAAGCCCTGAGGTTGAGTCTGCGGGCAGTGGAGCTGGGCTGGCTGGAGCT
Source organism: uncultured Cyanobium sp. (assembly GCA_964551845.1). Classification (GTDB taxonomy): domain Bacteria; phylum Cyanobacteriota; class Cyanobacteriia; order PCC-6307; family Cyanobiaceae; genus Cyanobium_A. The sequence goes on along the minus strand of CAZKER010000217.1, from coordinate 1,713 downwards.
GGAACAGGAGCGTCCGCGGCGGCAGTTCTGGCTGATGCCGCTGATGCATTCGGAAGACCTGGAGGTGCAGGAGGCGGCACTGCCGCTATTTGACCAGTTCACCGATTCCCGCACCGTTGATGTCGCCAGCCGGCACCGGGATGTGATCGCCCGCTTTGGCCGTTTCCCCCACCGCAATGCCGCTTTGGGGCGGGTTTCAAGCGCGGCGGAGCTGGCCTTCCTGCAGGAGCCGGGCTCACGCTTCTGAAGCGGCTCAACGGGCTGGTGGAGAGGGCGGCGGCTGCCACTGCGGCAAGGGATGCCCGCTAGGTTGTTATTGAATCGGCGGCTACTGCTTCAAGAGCCGCTGATCGCGATGTCCAGTAGCCCCGGATTGGAAAAGCTGGGCCGCTTCCTGTTACGCGGACTGCGCATCGGTGCCAGCACGGTGTAGATCGTGAAGTTGCTGAGCAGCTATTGGACTAGTTGCATCAGTTCTGGAGTGGATCCTTGTTTCTGTCATTCGTCCCTGGCTTTCACCCCTCGCTCTGTTGCTTCTCACCCCAGGAATGAAGCCCCTCCAGCACGGGCACGAGTTCACGCCCCAGCTCGGTGAGGGCGTACTCGACACGCGGCGGCACCTCTGGGTACACCGTTCGCTCCACCACACCATCAGCCTCTAGTTCCCGCAGCTGAGCGGCGAGCACCTTCTGACTCACCCCTTGCTGGACCTCGGACAAGGCCCGCTGCAGGTCGGAGAAGCGGCGCACGCCTTCTAGCAATTCCCGCAGGATCAGCAGCTTCCATCGCCCCTGGATCACCTTCAGGGCCAGCTCAGCCTTGCAGTTGCTGTGCTGGAGGGTGCCTTGAAACCCCTCGCCATGATCCATGGCTTACGTCTCGGTAACCACCCCACTTTGAAGTGCGTTCTTGTGCAACGGCAGACGCCCAGCGCACGATCAGTGGGACGTTCACACGCCTGAACCGGCGTTTCGCCCGATGAGCACCCCATCCCATCCTGCTGCCCCCGAACTGCCAGCTGGCGCCCACGCCCTCTGCACCTGCGGCCTGAGCAAGAACGGCCAGGTCTGCGACGGCAGCCACACCAAGCTCAACGTCGCCCCCACCGCCCAGCACCCCTAGTGGAAGTTCTGGGGCTGAGCTCCTTCTCCCGCTGGCGCCCCTCAATGCCCCGGATCTCGCCAGCTTCTTCAGCACCGACCACGCTGTCTATACCGATTACCTCACCCTGGAGCCCCAGCCATGAGTACCTCAACCTCCACAGATGTGCTGGTGATCGCCGCTAGCAATGGCCACAACCTCCAGCTGGCCGAGCGCTTCGCAGCGGCCGCCGGCCAACAAGGCCACAGCGCTGCTGTGCTCGATCTCACCACCATCAACCTGCCGCTGTTCACCCCGCGAGCCCAGGTCGCTGGCCCACCGCCTGGCTTGGCGGCGTTGGAGGCCCAGCTGGCTGCCGCTCCGCGCTGGGTGATCTGCTCGCCGGAATACAACGGCTCGATCCCGCCGGTGCTCACCAGCGCCATCGCCTGGCTGTCGGTGCAGGGCAGCGACTTCCGGACCCTGTTCAACGGCCGCCCCGTGGCCATCGCCACCCACTCCGGCGGCGCCGGCTATGGCGTGCTCACGGCCATGAGGCTGCAGCTGGCCCATCTCGGTGCCCATGTGGTGGGACGCCAGCTGTCGAGCAACAGCGACAATCCCGCCAAGGAC
>CAZKER010000216.1:0-2951 GCA_964551845.1 uncultured Cyanobium sp. | reverse complement strand
GATCTCGATCGTGATTTCGGTGTTCGTTGGAGCGATCACCTTCAGCGGTTCGATCGTGGCAATGGGCAAGTTGCAGGGCTGGATCGACACCCCCGGCTGGACCCAGAGCACCATGCGCCATGCCGTGAATATTTCGCTGGCAGTGGCCTGCCTGGCCGGTGCGATTGCGCTGCCAGGCGATCTGGCGGGAGCCCCCCTTTGGGTGTTGGTAGTGGCCTCGTCCCTGCTCGGGATTGGCGTCACTCTGCCGATCGGTGGGGCTGACATGCCCGTGGTGATCTCTCTGCTCAACTCCTACTCCGGAGTGGCAGCAGCTGCAGCCGGCTTCGTTGTGGGCAGCCAGTTGCTGATTGTGGCTGGCGCGATGGTGGGTGCCGCGGGCTTGATCCTCACCCAGGTGATGTGCACCGCTATGAACCGCTCCCTTGTGAGCGTGCTGTTTGGTGGTGCTCTGGGTGGTGCGGCACCGGTTGGCGGTGGCGGTGAGGAGGCGGGCTACACCCGCATCACCAGCTGCAGCGCTGAGGAATGTGCCCTTGCCTTGGAGGCTGCCGAGCGGGTGGTGTTTGTGCCCGGCTACGGCCTGGCAGTGGCCCAGGCTCAGCACGCCCTGCGCGAGCTCTCCAAGTTGCTGGAGAACCATGGTGTGGAGGTCACCTACGCCATCCACCCGGTGGCTGGCCGCATGCCAGGCCATATGAATGTGCTTTTGGCAGAGGCCGACGTTCCCTACGAGCAACTGCTCGAGATGGACACGATCAACCCTGAATTTCCCCGAACAGATGTGGTGATCGTTCTGGGTGCCAACGACGTGGTGAATCCCGACGCCAAGACCGATTCCACCAGCCCCCTTTACGGCATGCCCGTACTCGAGGTTGATCAAGCCCGCCAGGTTTTTGTGGTGAAGCGCAGTCTTGGGGCCGGCTATGCGGGAATCAAAAACGCCCTATTTGAGTTGCCCCAGACCGCCATGGTTTTTGGTGATGCCAAGGCCGTGCTCAACGGGCTGCTCACCGAGCTGCGCAGCATGGGGGTTGGAAAGAAGGTGGCCGCCTGAGTCCCTTTCGTCAGCGCTGGCCCTGGATCGGCCCCGACCTCCAGACCCTGCGAGACACCCTGCGGCCTCCCAGGCTGCCCTTGGATCGGGGTGAACCGGTTGTCATAAATGTCGGTGGTGATGCCGCCCTGCTGGCGATGGTCGATCCGTCGTTTGGTGGGGCCACTAGGGGACTCGTGCTGTTGCTGCACGGTCTGGGTGGATCGAGCGAGCGGGAGGGGCTGCGGCGAATGGGCCTCAGCCTCCAAGCCGCGGGCTTCTCGGTGTGGCGCCTGAATCTGCGCGGTGCTGGACCGGGCAGGCCTCTGGCGCCCGGCACCTATTCCGCCCGTTGCGATTGCGACCTCCTGCCGGTGTTGGAGAGGGCCCGGCAACGGGCTGGCAGCCTGCCGCTATTTGGGGTGGGGATCTCGTTGGGCGGCACGATGCTGCTCAATGCCTGCCTGGCGAGTCCGGGGTTGCTGGATGCTTTGGTGTGCACCAGCAGTCCGCTGGATTTGGCTCGTTGCTCGCAGCAGATCGAGCGGCCCCGCAACCGGGTGTATCAGAGCTGGCTGCTGCGCCGGCTCTGCGCCCAGACCCTCGCAGACCCCTTCGGGGTGAGCGACGCTGAGCGCAGGGCCCTGCAGGGCCCAGATCGCCCCCGCACGATCCGCGGTTTTGATGCCGCTATCACCGCCCCCCGCTGGGGCTATGGATCGGTCGACGACTACTACAGGGAGGCTTCCCCCTTGCCGCGGCTGCTTGCATCTTCAGCCGGCTTGCCTCCGAGCCTGTTGCTGCACGCCCTCGATGACCCCTGGGTGCCGGCCAGTGGCGCCCAGGTGTTGGCTCAGCATGCCCTGCCCAGCTGGGAGGTGGTGCTCACGGCTCGGGGCGGCCACAACGGCTTCCATGGGGTGGGCGACGACCCGCTCAGCTGCTGGGGTGATCAGCTGGTAGCGAGCTGGCTGAAGCGGCAGGGCTGAAGGCCATGCGCTTGAGGATCCAGGCCTCAATCGGCTTGCCGCCGATCACGTGCTCCCGCAGGATGCGCTCGATGCGCTCGGGGCTGACGCCGCCGTACACAACGCCTTCGGGCCATATCAGCAGGATCGGGCCGCCGGCGCACAGGCGCAGGCAGTCCGCTTTGGTGCGCAGCACGATCCCGTCGGGCCTGGCCGGATCCTCTAGGCCCCACTCACGCACCAGGCGTTTTAACGACTCCCAGCAGGCGGCACCGATGGCTGGATCTGGGCAGCAGAGCGCCTTGCTAGGGGTGGCGCATAGCAGTAGGTGGTGGCTGATCACAGGATCGCCATTAGGCCATTAGCGCAGCCGGGGCCTGGGCGTTAAGCCGGGCTGCAGCCTCATGCACCGCCTGACGGGCCCAGGCGTCCACTGCCAGTACTTCGTCCAGTGAGGGGTTGGTCATTAGGTCGATCCGGTGGCGATCACACACCCGGTCGATCAATTTGGGAATATCGAGGAAATGGACCCTCTCCTCAAGGAAGAGGGCCACGGCCTGCTCGTTGGCGGCGTTCAGCACTGCTGGCATCGTGCCGCCGGCGCGGCCTGCTGCGTAAGCCAGCTCCATGCAGGGGTAGCGGGCCGGATCGGGAGCCCGGAACGTCAGCGAGCCCACCGCGGTGAGATCGAGCCGGCGCCAGGGGGTTTCGAGCCGCTCGGGCCAGCTGAGGCAATAAAGAATGGGCAGCTTCATGTCGGGCCATCCGAGCTGGGCCAGCACCGATGAATCGGCTAGCTCCACCATGGAGTGAATGATCGATTGGGGGTGGATCACGATCTCGATGGCGTCGTAATCGAGGCCAAACAGATAGTGAGCTTCGATCACCTCCAGGCCCTTATTCATCAAGGAGGCACTGTCGACAGTGATCTTGCGACCCATGCTCCA
>CAZKER010000215.1:0-8885 GCA_964551845.1 uncultured Cyanobium sp. | reverse complement strand
TGGAGGCGATCGAAACCGGTGCGGCAAGCGAGGTGGTGATCGCCCGCAACGGCAGGCCGGTGGCGCGGCTCACCGCCCTAGAGAAGCCTGCGCGGCCCCGGCGCCTGGGGGTGGCCCGCGGTCAGTTCACGGTTCCCGATTCGATCGATGCCGCCAATCCGCTGATCGCCGAGCTGTTTGAGCAAGCCTGATGCGCCTCCTGCTCGACACCCATACCTTTCTCTGGGCGATCAGTGATGAACCCAGGCTGGGGCCCCGCAGCCGCGACCTGATCACTACCGAGGCCAGCAGCGTGCTGATCAGTCATGTCTCGCTCTGGGAGATCGCCATCAAGCACGCCCTGACTCGCAGCGACATGCCGCTCTCAGCCGCCCAGGCGATCCCATCTGCTGACGCTCGAGCACTTGCCCCTCCATCACAGCGATCCGTTTGACCGCCTGCTCGTGGCCCAGTCGATCAGCGAATCGCTGCTGCTGGTGAGCGCCGATGGGGCGTTTCATGCCTATGGCTGCCCGCTGCAGGATGCTCGCCGCTGAAGGAGAGCTTGCGCAGGGGGTCGCCATCGCCAGCCGTGCTCACCATGGTTAACGAACCACTGCAGAGTCCCCAAGGCTGAGCAGAGCCTTCAGGGCGCCTGGTGGGCTGGGGACGCTGGCGCCTGAAAGCCGCCATTCACCTCCTGGTCCACCAGGGCATCGAGGGTGACGGCGGAGCGCACCAGGGCCTGGTAGCGCTGCACCACCCGGCGGTTGCGTTCGATCCAGTTGCCGGGATCACCGCTGGGCAGGCCCGTACCATCCCCGGCCAGCAGCTCCAGGTCGTGTTGCTGGGCCAGCAGGGCGAGCACCAGCTCGTGGATGCGCTTGCGGCGGTCGCTCATGGCCAGGCCGGGGGGCACTCGGCTGAGCATCATGGCTGCAGTGACCGTGGGGCGCCCTGGCTCAGCAGGCCGTGTTGGAGGTGATCGGCACCGATGCAGGTGGCTTGGCCTCTTTGGCGCTCCCCAGCCTCGCCTTGGTGCGCGCTGCCCAGCTGCTGCTTGCCCCCCAGCGTCTGCTGGCGGAGCTTGGCCCTTGGTGGCAGGAGGAGCAGGGGGCTGGCCGCATCTCGGCAGAGAGCCCTTGCCCCCAGCTCCTGGCCAGCGATCGGCCCGAGCAGATCTATGTCCCCCTTGCTGCGGCTCTGGCTGCGGGCCGGCCGGCGGTACTTATCGCTAGTGGCGACCCGCTTTGGTTTGGCATCGGCCGCCTGCTGCTGCAGCGCTTTTCGGCGGCCCAGTTGCGCTTTCACCCCGCCCCCTGCTCGTTGCAGCTGGCCTTTGCCCGCCTCGGCCGCCCCTGGCAGGACGCCAGCTGGATCAGCCTGCATGGCCGCGACCCCGAACCCCTGGCGGCTTCCCTGCAGAAGCGCCCCGCCGCCTTGGCGGTGCTCACCGACCCGAGCCGCGGCGGAGCCGAGGAGGTGCGCCGCATCCTGGCGGCCTCTGGCCTGGAGGCGGCCTATGCCTTCTGGCTGTGCGAGCGGCTGGGGCATCCCGAGGAGCGGGTGCAGCGTCTGGCGCCCGAGGCGCTCCTGCCGCCCGATTGCGATCCCCTGCACCTGGTGCTGTTGATCGCCGAGCCACCGGCGCCTCCCGCTGATCTGGCGGCTTTGCCCCTATTCGGCCTCGATGACGGCCTGTTCCTCCAGCACGACGACCGCCCCGGCTTGATGACCAAGCGGGAGGTGCGCATCCAGCTGCTGGCGGATCTGGAGCTGCCCGAGCGCGGCGTGCTTTGGGACATCGGTGCCGGTGTGGGTTCGGTGGGCCTGGAGGCGTTGCGGTTGCGGCCGGGTCTGGCGGCCTGGTTCGTGGAGCAGCGCGGCGGTGGCGCCGGCCTGATCGCCGCCAATGCCGAACGGCTGGGGGTGAGACCGACCGGCGTGCTGGAGGGCCGGGCGCCCGAGGCGCTGGCGCAACTGCCTGATCCCGATCGGGTGCTGCTCGGCGGCGGTGGCCGCGAGCGGGCGGCCGTGCTGGCGGCGGTGCTGCAGCGCCTGCGGCCCGGCGGAGTGGTGGTGATCCCGCTCGCCACCGTGGAAGCCCTGGCGGAGTTGCGGCCGCTGCTGGAGCAGGCCGGCTGTCGGGTGGCGGTGTCTCAGCATCAGGCTTGGCGGGGGGCGCCCTTGGCCGACGGCACCCGCCTGGCGCCGCTCAATCCGGTGCTGGTGTTGAAGGGGCGGCGGCCTTGATGGCTTCTATCCGCACCGGACTGTCCACCTTGATCCCCAGGGCTGCGGCCTGGCCGGCGGCGAGCTCCAGCACGCCATCGACGGCTTGGTCGGGGCCATAGCTGCGGCAGGGCAGATGCAGGCAGGGTTTGGTGTGGGCCTCGATCGCCACCACCCGGTCGCCTTGCACAAACAGCATGTCGAGGGGTTCGGGGGTGCGGTGCATCCAGAACCGCGCCAGCGAGGGCGGGCTGTAGGGGAACCACATGCCCCGCAGGGCTGGCAGGGGCGGCCGCAGCTGCAGGCCCTTGCTCTGTTTCTCGGGGGTATCGGCCACCTCCAGGGCGATGCAGCGGTTGGGGGTCAGGCACCACTGGGCTGTGATCGGCAGCCATTGGGGCGGGGGGGTGTAGCCGCACAGCAGGGCAGCTACCCCAGGCAGGGCCAGGCCCCAGCCGCGTCGGGCGCTCATTCGCGGGCCTCCAGCTGGGGCAGGCGCTCGCTGAGGCAGTAGCCCTGGCCACGGATCGTGTGGATTAGCCGCCGTTCGCCGGCCTCCTCCAGCTTCTGGCGCAGGTAGCGCACGTACACCTCGATCACGTTGCTGGTGGTGGCCTGATCGTCGTTCCACACCTGGCGCAGGATCAGGTCGCGGCTCACCACCGTGCCCTTGCGCTCCAGCAGCAGCATCAGTAGCTGGTATTCGCGAGCCGTCAGGCCCACCGGCCGGGGGCCGCGTTTCACCTGGCGTGTGCTCGTGTTCACCACTAGGTCGCCCACCTGCTGCAACTGGGCCGGCACGTTGGCGCGGCGCGCCAGATCCAGGTGCAGCCGCAGTCGCATCAGCAGGTCGCTGGGGCCGAGACTCGAGAGCCAGAAGTCGTCAGCGCCGGAGCTGAGGCAGTGGATGCGGGCCTCCACCGTGTCGTCGCCCACGTCGAGGAGCAGAGGAATAGTGCCCCAATGCTGTCGCAATGCGCCGATGCGCCCGGCCTGGTCGGCCGACAGCAGCACCGCATCGGGGCTGGCGGCGGTGCCCTGGCCACTGCCTTCCCCCAGCTGGACTTCGGTGCCGCAGGCGTAGCCCGAGGCCTCTAGCCGGGCCGCCAGGGCTTCTGCCTCCGGGCCCACCAGAAGGATGTACAGATCGTTCATGGCGTCGTGCCGTTGCCGGGCTTGGCCACGTGGGGCAAGCCCCAGCCCAGCTTGTTTCGCAACACCTGGAAAAACTCGTGGTCTGCCAGCCGCACGAAGCGCACTGGTTGTTCGCTGCGGCGCACCAGGATCCGATCCTCCGGCCAGATGTAACAACCGGCGCTGCCGTCCACCACCATCATCAGACGCTCGGGTGTGGCGGGGAAAACCGTCACCGGTTCGCGGTCGCTGAACACCAGGGCTCGCGAGGCCAGCGAATGGGGCGCGATCGGGGTGAGCTGCAGCACCGGGCAATCGGGAGTAATCACCGGTCCGCCGGCGCTGAGGGCGTAGGCGGTGGAGCCGGTGGGGGTGGCGAGGATTACGCCATCGGCGGCGATGTCCACCGGGGCGTGGCGACCGATGGCGATCTCGAAATGGCACATCGAGGTAAGCGGCTCGCGGTGCAGAGCCATTTCGTTGAGGCAGAGCACCTCCCAGCGGCGTTGGTCGCCACGCATCACGCTGACGATCAGCATGGTGCGTTCCTCCACCGTCCACTCGCCGGTGAGCACCTGCTCCAGGGCCGCATCCAACTGGTGCAGGTAGGCCTCGGCCAGAAAGCCCAGGTGGCCGGTGTTGATCGTCAGGATTGGTACGCCGATCGGCGCTGTCTGGCGGGCTGCCGAGAGCACGGTGCCGTCGCCGCCGAGCACTACGGCCAGGCTGAGGTCGCGATCGAATCCGGCTGGCACACAGGCTCCGTAGCCACGGGTGCGCAGGTGCTGGTCAGGGTTGGCGAAGCCCACCATGCCGCCGGAGCTGCTGACCCGCACCACGCCGTAACCCGCCGCCGTGAAGCGCGCCTCAATGGCATCGGCGGTGGCCAGGGCCAGATCCTTGCCGTCATTCACGATCAGTCCGACGCGGGGCACCGATCGGGAGGCGGGGAGCTACCCGAGTTTATGGGGCCCCTCTCAAACCGCCCAATTAAAATTGCTCGAGGAAGCGCAGATCGCTGGTGTAGAGGCGACGAATGTCGTCGATGCCGTGACGCACCATGCAGAAGCGCTCGACACCTAAGCCGGCGGCGAAGCCGCTCCAGCGCTCCGGATCAAGGCCCATGCCGGTGAGCACGGCGGGGTCGACCATGCCGCAGCCCATCACTTCCAGCCAGCGGCCGCGCCACTGCACATCCACCTCGGCGCTGGGCTCGGTGAAGGGGAAGTAGCTGGCGCGGAAGCGCACCGGCAGGTCGCCGAAGAACTGCTGCAGAAAGGCTGTGACGGTGCCGCGCAGGTGGCTGAAATCCAGTCCCTCATCAATGGCGAGCACCTCCACCTGGTGGAACACCGGCGAGTGGGTGGCATCCACGGCGTCGCGTCGATACACCCGCCCTGGGGCAATTACCCGCACCGGCGGTGGGTTGTTCTCCAGGTAGCGGATCTGCACCGGCGAGGTGTGGGTGCGCAGCAGCTGGCCATCACCCAGATAGAAGGTGTCCTGCATGTCCCGGGCGGGGTGATGCTCGGGGATGTTGAGCGCCGTGAAGTTGTAGTAATCGCTTTCGATCTCCGGCCCTTCCGACACCCGGTAGCCCAGGCCGGCAAAGATGTCTGTGATTTCCTCGATCGTGCTGATCAGCGGGTGGCGATGCCCCGGCGGCGTGTAGCTGCAGGCCGCGGTGACGTCAATGGTTTCGCCGGCGAGACGCTCGGCCATGGCGGCACTTTTCACTGCCGTGAGCCGCTCGCCCAGCAGCGTCTGCACCTGCTCCTTGAGCACGTTGGCCCTTTGGCCGATCAGGGGCCGCTCATCGCCAGGCAGCTTGCCCATAGCGCCGAGCACGCCGGATAGGCGACCTTTCTTACCGAGCAGGCCCACCCGTAATTCTTCCAGCTCAGCAGTGGTTACTGCGGCGGAGATCTCTGCCGCAGCCTGGGTTTCTAGCTCCTGGAGCTGGTCGGTGAGCTGCTGCAGGGAAACGGTGGCGCTCACGGCAGGGGCGGAGGGATTGCCGACTGTAAGGAGCCGACCCAGTTACGTTGCGGGGAGATGGCGCTGGGCCCGATGGCACCACTCAGGATCCTGATCAGCAACGACGACGGGGTCTTCGCCGAAGGCATTCGCACCTTGGCCAATGCGGCCTTGGCCCGCGGCCACCAGGTGAGTGTGGTGTGTCCAGACCAGGAGCGCTCCGCTACTGGCCATGGCCTCACCCTGCAGACCCCCATCCGGGCGGAGCGTGCTGATGAGCTGTTCGACGATGGCATTCAGGCCTGGGCTTGTAGCGGCACTCCCTCTGACTGCGTCAAGCTCGCTTTGTTTTCCTTGCTGGATGAGTGGCCGGATCTGGTGCTCTCCGGCATCAACCACGGTCCAAACCTAGGAACAGACGTGCTGTATTCCGGCACGGTGAGTGCGGCTATGGAGGGCACGATTGAGGGCCTTCCCGCTCTGGCTGTCAGCAGTGCTGACTTTCAATGGCGCCAATTTGCGCCTGCGGCTCGCATCGCCCTGGATGTGGCCGAGCGAATGCTGGCGGAGGGCTGGCCGAGCAGCATGCTGCTCAATCTCAATGTGCCGCCCCGGCCGGCTGAGGCGATTGGACCGCTGCGCTGGTGCAATTCAGCAGTGCGCCGCTACACCGACCAGTTCGAGCAGCGGGTAGACCCCCGCGGTCGCAGCTATTACTGGCTGGCCGGCGAGGTGGTCAATGATCTGGAGGCCCAGGTGTCTGGGCCGGCGGCCTGGCCCACCGATGTGGCCCAGATCAATGGCGGCGGGGTCTCTTTGACGCCGCTCCAGCCCGACATCTTCTGGCGCGGCCGCACGGCTGATCTGCCAGTTTGGTGAGCGACTCTCAACTCAGGTTGTGCGGTAGACCCGCTGCAGCATCCAGAGGCTGATCCAGAGTCCGATCAGGTGGGCAAACAGCACCTGGGTGTTGCCCAGCACGGCGAGCATTTCGATTGAGGTGATCGGTAGACCCACCACTCGACCGGCCACGCCAGGGGTCGCCTGGATCTGGGCACCGAAGAAGCCAGGCACCTGCTGGGAGGCCTGCACGAACAGGCTGCCCGCCAGCGACTGATAGCCCAGCACCGCCAGGGTGATGCCGGCCAGGTCGGCCAGCACACCCCGCTTGAGCAGTCGGGAGGTTTCACCTTTGCTGGGCCGCACCGGTGAATTAAGGGCCCGGCCGCAGCGCACCACCAGCCAGCTGTGCCAGATGCACCAGAGCAGCAGCAGGAAGGCCAGGGTGGTGAGCGAGATGCCAGGCCCCAGGCCGAGGGCGCGGGCTGAATTGGCCGCCAGGCGGCCGCCGATGTTGTTGAAAAGCAGCACCCCAACCACCACCACGCCCAGCACTACCTGGGACCAAAGCCGGATCCAGCCCAGGCGCCGCAGGGCCGCGGCGATGAGCTGCAGGTCTAGGCGGTCAGCCATTCAGCCATCCAGATGGGTTCTCCAAAGGTGCCATGGGAGGATCGATTTGGCTCCCGTTGCCTTTGGGTTCCGTAGCGTTGATACCCCTGCGATCCCCCCAGGAGGCCCTGCGGCCCACGGCCATCGCCCTCGGCAGCTTTGATGGCCTGCATCAGGGCCACCGTCGCGTCATCGCGGCAGTTACTGCTGCGGCTGGCAACGAAGCGGCGGCGATTCCCACGGTGGTGAGCTTTTGGCCCCACCCCCGCGAGGTGTTGCATGGCGAGGCGCGGTTGCGGCTCGACCTGCCTGCCGAAAAGCTGCATCTGCTTGAGCCCTTGGGCATTGAGCAGCTGGTGCTGGTGCCCTTTAGCCGTGAGCTGGCCGCTCTCAGCCCCGAGGCATTCGTTGAGCAAGTGCTGGTGGGCCAGCTGGCGGCCCAGCGGGTCGCCGTGGGCGACAACTTCCGCTTCGGGGCAGGCCGCAGTGGCGACAGCCAGGCCCTGGCGGCGATTGGTGCATGTCATGGCATCGAGGTCCAGGTGCTGCCGATGCTCTGGGACGGCCAGGAGCGGGTCAGCAGTAGCCGTATCCGCCGGGCCTTGGCAGCAGGAGATCTGGCGGAGGCCCGCCGCTTACTTGAGCGGCCCTATCGCTTCAGCGGCCGGGTGGTGCGTGGACGCGGGCTAGGCAAGCAGCTGGGCTGGCCCACCGCCAATTTGCAGGTTGATGGCCGCAAGTTTTTGCCGCTGGAGGGGGTTTATGCGGCGACCGCGTCGGTGGCCGGTGGAGCGATGCTGCCAGCGGTGATGAACCTCGGCCCCCAGCCCACGGTGGATCCGACGGCACCCTCGGCGGTGGAAGTGCACCTGCTCGATCAGCAAATGGAGCTAGAGGGCCTTGAGCTGGTGGTGGAGCCGCTGCAGCTACTGCGCCGCCAGCAGACCTTTGGCAGCTTTGAGCAGCTCGCAGCTCAGATTGCGGCTGATGCGCAGCTGGCCCGGGTCTTAGGCGCCGGGATAGGCGTGGGTGAGACCCCAACCAATAAAGGTGGCGATCCCGCCGAGCAGCAGAATCCCTGAAATCAGCACCAGCATCGGGCTATCGAGGTTGCGCTGGTCGTTTCCGCTCGGCTCGCCTGCCATTGGCCTTCACGCGATGGATCCCAACCTAATCAGCATGCCCCCCGAGGGCCAGGCCAACCCAGCCCGCGACCGGCTGCTCGATGCCAACCTTGATCGGGCCCGGGAGGGTTTGCGGGTGCTTGAAGATTGGGCCCGCTTTGGCCTCGACCGGGGCGACCTGGTGGTGCGCACCAAGGACATGCGCCAGCGGCTGGGCAGGTTGCACCGGGATGCCTACAAATTCGCTCGCCATACCGCTACCGACCCGGCCGCGGGCCTTGGCCATCCGGCCCAGGCGGAGCGCTCCAGCCCCAGCGCCGTTGTGGGCGCCAACGCTGGTCGGGTGCAGGAAGCCCTGCGGGTGCTGGAGGAGTTTGGGCGCAGCAGCGATCCCCTGCTGGCAGAGGAGGCTTCGGCTCTTCGCTACCTGCTCTACGACCTGGAGGTGGATTTATTGCAGGCCTGTCGCCTGGCAGCTGCGGGCGGTGCGGGCCGCCGTGAACTGCTGGCTAGCTGCCGGCTCTATTTGGTTACTTCCCCGGTGGCCGACCTGGAGGGGGTGGTGGCCGCTGCCCTGGCGGCCGGGGTGCGCCTGGTGCAATACCGCGTCAAGGAGGCCGCCGGCCTAAACGATCTGCAGAAACTCGCTCAGGCCAGGGCCCTGCGCCAGCTCTGCGCTGCCCATGGGGCGCTGTTTTTGGTGAATGATCGAGTCGATATTGCTCTGGCTGTGGAGGCTGATGGGGTGCACCTGGGCCAGGGGGATCTGCCGTCGGCGGTGGCGCGCCAGCTGCTGGGCCCCGATCGCTTGATCGGCCGCAGCACCCATGCCCTCGCCCAGTTGCAGCAGGCGGTTACCGATGGCTGCGACTACGTTGGAGTGGGCCCCGTGGAGGCCACCCCCACCAAGCCTGGCCGGGAGCCGGTGGGGCTCGAATACGTGCGCCAGGCAGCGGCGGTTAGTCCGATCCCCTTTTTTGCGATTGG
>CAZKER010000214.1:0-5880 GCA_964551845.1 uncultured Cyanobium sp. | reverse complement strand
GCGCACGTGGCGCTTCCGCCTGCGGCCGAACGTGCGCTTCCACGACGGCACGCCGTTCAATGCCGCGGCCATGGTGTTCAGCCTGGAGCGCTTCCTGGCCATCGGCAAGCTCAGCTACCTGCTGGGCGATCGGGTAAGCGCCGCGCGGGCCGTGGGGCCCTACACAATCGAGCTGACGCTCAAGCGCCCCTTCAGCGCCTTGGCAGAGCTGCTCAGCGCCGTAAACCTCACACCCCTCTCCCCCAGCGCCTACAAAGGCCACCGCGACCGCTTCCTCAACGACCGCTTCGTGGGCACCGGGCCCTACCGGCTCAGCTTTTTCACCGACCAGCAGCAACGCTTAGAGCCGTTTGTCGGGTATTGGGGGCCCAAACCCGCCAATGGCGGCATCGATCTGGTGTCCCTGAGTAATTCCACCGCCCTCTACGGCGCCCTGCAAAGCGGCGAGGTGGATGTGCTGCTCTCAACCAGCCTCGAAATCGACCAGCAGGCCGCCCTGCAACGCCAGGCGGCGGCGGGGAGCCTGCGGGAGGGCAGCGGTCCGGCACTGGAGATCGGCTACCTCACCCTGCTTACCGACCAGCCGCCCCTCAACGATCCCCGGCTGCGCCAAGCGGTTGCCTACAGCCTCGATCGCAGCACAATCAGCCGCCGGGTGACCCTGGGCCTGCGGCCGCCCCTGCGCGATCTGGTGCCCCCCAGCCTCAAGGGCTCCGATCCCCAGGCCTGGCCCAGTTACAACCCGGCCCGAGCACGCCAGCTCTACCGCCAGGCCGGCTACTGCCAGGGCAAGCGCCTCACCCTGCCGCTCACCTTCCGCTCCAACATTCCCGCCGACCGGATGTTTGCTCTCACCTGGCAGGCCCAACTGCGGCAAGATCTGGGCGATTGCGTTGAGCTCGAGGTGACCGGCATGGAGGCCACCACCGCTTACCGCCAGCTAGGCGAGGGGGCCTTCCCGCTGATCCTGCTGGAGTGGATGGGCGACTTTCCCGACGCCGACAACTACCTAGTGCCCTTACTGGGCTGTGAGGAGGCCCGCGGTGAGCGCTGTCTCAGGGGGGCCAGCGCCGCCAGTGGCAGTTTCTGGGCCAAACCCGGGCTGCAACAAGATCTCGAGCGCAGTGCCTCCCTGGCCGGCCCCGCCCGCGCCGCCCTGTTGCGCCGCATCCAGCGCCAAACCGCCGCCGCCAACCCCTACTTGCCGGTGTGGCTGGTGGCACCGCGGGCCTGGGCCCAGCCCAGCGTCAGCCAGCCCCGTTTTGATGGCTCCGGCCGCCTGCTGCTGCAGGAGCTCACCCGCAATCCGACCCGCCGCGGGAGCACCAAACCATGAGCCGCCGCCGGACCCTATTGCGCTATCTGGCTGCCCGGCTAGCCCTGGCGCCATTGATGTTGTGGCTGATCGCCAGCCTGGTGTTCCTGCTGCTGCGGGTGGCGCCAGGGGATCCGATCGATGCCCTGCTCGGCACCCGCGCTCCCGAAAGCGCCCGCGCAGCGCTGCGGGCCCAGCTGGGCCTGGATCAACCATTGCTGCATCAATACGGCAGCTTCCTGGGCAAATTGCTGCATGGCGACCTAGGCGCCTCGCTCACCAACCAGGAACCGGTGACGGAAGTGATTCGCCAAAGCCTGCCGGCCTCTTTAGAGCTGGGGGTGGTGGCCCTGCTGCTGGCTGCTGCCATCGGGCTGGCGGTGGGTTTCTCTGGCATTGCCCGACCCGAAGGCAAGCTTGATCTGGCCGGCCGGCTCTACGGCATCGGCACCTATGCCCTACCGCCCTTCTGGGCTGCGATGGTGGTGCAGCTGGTGTTTGCGGTGTGGCTGGGCTGGCTGCCGGTGGGGGGCCGCTTCCCGCCCACCTTGCTGCCACCGGCAGGCTCCGGCTTCTACCTGCTCGACAGCCTGCGCGGTGGCCTGGCCACGGGCGATTGGAAACAGTTGCTTGGCAGTGTGCGCCATCTAGTGCTGCCGGCGGCCACCCTGGGCCTGCTGCTCAGCGGCATCTTTGCCAATGCGCTGCGGCTCAATCTGCGCCGCGCCCTCGGCTCCGACTACGTGGAAGCAGCCCGCAGCCGCGGCTTGGGCGAGGCCCGGGTTGTGCTGCGCCATGCCCTGCCCAATGCCCTGCTGCCTGTGCTCACGATCACGGGCATCACCGTGGCCTCCCTGATCGGCGGAGCGCTGCTGATCGAGGTCACCTATTCCTGGCCCGGCATCGCCTTCCGGCTGCAAGAAGCGATCGGCCAGCGCGACTACCCGCTGGTGCAGGGGATTGTGGTGGTCGTAGCCGGCCTGGTGGTGTTGGTGACGGTATTAGTAGACGTGCTGGTGGCCCTGCTCGATCCGCGGATCAAGTTCTGACCACTAACGCAGCAAAAACCCCTGCAAATCAGGATCCTTGCTCCTGAAATGCGTGCTGCAGCGGCAGAAGCTCACTCCGCCGGCAGCAACCCCTGCCAGCGGCGAGCCTGGTTGCGATCGAGCACGTAGGCCCGGACCCCGTCCTGTTCGCGGCGCTGGGGGGAGAGCATGAGCGGATGCTCCAAGCCCTGCAGAAATTCGCTGGTGAGATTGAGCAGCAACGCCTGCACCTTGAGGGGCTCGATGCCCACCAGCTCCTCGCCAAGTCGAAACAACGCTTCGCCCCGGTTGTCGATTCGCACCGGTGAGAAATGGCTGGCACCCTCCACCAGCACCAGCCGGCTGCGGGGATGACGGGCACCGGCAAACACAGCCAGCTGCTCCTGCACCGGAGGGGTCACCAGATCGAGACTGCCGCCAACCAGCAGCACCGGCACGTTGAGGTCTTGCAGGCCGCGGTGGGGCCAGAGCAGGCTGCCGAAACCGTTGAAGGTCACCACCCCTAGCAGGGGCGTGGCCTGAGCAGCCGCCGGGGGTGGCTGGGGCCGCAATGGGCCAAGACTGGTGGCGCCATCACCGGTAATCCGAGGCAGCTGGCACTGCAGCAGCCGCGACAGGTTGGTGAGCGGCAGAGACGACAGAGCCAGATCACAGCGGCGACCCAGGCCACGCTCCGGCACCAGGCCTGCCCCCATCAGCGCCGCCAGGCCACCGAGCGAGTGACCCAAAAGCACCACCCCCTGCTCCCCCGCCGGCGCCGGACCAAAGGCCGGCAGCTGGCCCTCCCGCTGGGCCTCGAGCACGGCCTGCAGGTCTGCCAGCCGCTGGGGCAGTGATTCAGCGCCGGGCGGCGGTGCATCACCAAGCAGCGAAGCCTGCAGTGCCCGCTGGTCGCTGCCGGGATGGTCCACCACCAACACGGGCCAACCACGATCAGCCAGGGCCGCTGCCAACCAGCTGAGCTGGTCGGCGCTGCCACCCAGACCCGGCATCATCAACACCCAAGGGCCAAGGCGGGCCTGCTTGGCAGGCCATAGCTCCAAGGGCAAAGGAGCTACCCGATGGGGCACCGTCAGCGGCAGGCGCTGAGGTTGGCGCCGCATGGCGCTGGTAAAGGCGAGGGGACTGGAGCCACGCCGGGGCAGGCCCAGCTGGCGCAACAGGTCAATGGCAGTGTTTTGTCGCTGCAGCTGGCTGCGCCATTGACCAGCCAGCTGCACCGCCCCATCGAGGCGCAGGGTGACACTGGCTACGGGCAGGGACCGCAGCAGCTCCAAGGTGGAGACGCTGCTCTGCTGCTCCAGTAACTGACGCAGGCTGCTGAGCAGCAGCGGTGCCGTGCTGCGGCCATCAGGGCCGGCAGTAAGCAGGCTGCCGGCTTCTTTGAGCATCTGCTCACCGGTCCAGCTGTTGAGCAACTGCAGCCCGAAGCTGCGATCCCGCAGCAGCGGCGCCCTTAGCAGTCGGATCAGGTCGCGGCGACTCTGGGGCTCGAGCAGGTTGAGCCACACCCCCAGGTCATTACCGGCCTGATCGGGCTGGCGAGTCCAGGCCTCTAGGGCCACAAGATCGAGGGGCAGAGCCAGGCCATCGAGTTGCAGTACCAGCTCCTCAGCAGCCCGAACCGGCAGCGAACCGAACAGGGCCGGCATCCAGGCCATGGCCAGAGCTCCGGCGGAGCACCATCGGCGACGGAACAAGTGGCGACGGAACAAGCGGCGAGCCAAAACCAATGGCGGGGCTATCTATTTTCACGCGCCAGGGCGGCTGGGCGGCGGCAGACTGCGCTCACCTATCGAATGGCCCGTTTGCGCCCCACCCGTTCCGCCAGTCCGCCGCAGTCTGGCTGGCTGGCCCAGTTTCCGGCGGCGCTGCGGCAGGTGGCCTTAGTGCGACTGGTGGCTTCGATCGGAGCCGGCGGCGTGCTCTATCTGACGCCGATCGTGTTCCACCAGGCGGCCTTCAGTGCCCAGGCAGTGACCCAGGGCTTGGCGCTGGCGGCGCTGGCGGGCACGGCCGGCCGTTTTTTGAGCGGCATGATGCTGGATCGGGGGCTGGCCTGCTCGATACCGGTGCTACTAGCCGCAACAGCGGCCCTGCTGGGCGACCTGCGGCTGCTCGGCACGACCAGCTTCAGCGGCTATGTGCAAGGACAGTTGCTAATCGGCATCGCCGCAGGGCTCTACTGGCCGGCGATCGAGCTAGCCGTGCCCCTGGGCTGTCGCATGGGCGTAGCCCCGATCCCCCCGGCCCGTGGCTACGCGCTGGGGCGCAGCGCTGATGCCGCCGGTATTGCCGCCGGAGCCCTGCTGGGCGCCCTGCTGGCGGCGAGCGGCCGGCTGCGGGGCATCTACCTAATTGACATCATCTGTCTGCTGGCGGTGGTAGCGCTGCTGCTAAGGCAGCCTCTGCCGAGGGCCGCCCCCCCCAGCCTGGATGCAGCCGGCCACACACCCTGGCACCAATGGTTGCCGCCACTGTTGCCGCTCCTAGCAATCAGCCTGCTGGCCACCTCGCTGCCAGCACTGATGCAGAGCGCCCTGCCCCTGGATCTGGTGCGCGGCGGCCTGGAGCGGGCGGCGATGCCCGAAAGCCTGGGGGCACTTTTGATTGGCCTGCAGCTTGGCGCGCTGGTGCTGATCCAGTGGCCGGTCGGTCAGGCCTTGGCCAAGCGACCCATAGCCCAGGGGCTGGGGCTGAGCCTGGCCAGCTTTGCCATTGGCACGGTGCTGCTGGCCTTCTCAGCGCTGAGTAGCCACGGGCTTTGGCTGGTGCTGCTAGCCCAGCTGCCCCTGGCCCTAGGGGCAGCGGCTTTCCTACCGATTGCCACCGCAGCGGTGATCGAGCTCAGCCCCAAAGAACACCAGGGCTTAGCCATGGCGCTTTTTTCCCAATGTTTTGCCCTGAGCGCCCTGGGGGCGCCACTACTGGCCGGCGTGGCCCTAGATGCCCAGAGGCACGCCGGCGGCTTCTGGATAGGCATGACCCTGCTGTGCCTGGCAGGCCTCAACCTGGTGAAGCGGCTCAGGCCGAGGCCAGCTGCGGATTTGGGATCGGACGGGGTGAGCTGAAACCACTGTCCGAAATCTGTACAGACCGTACGGATTTAGCCACGCACGATCGATCGTTGGCCATCGCCTCTTGGCCTGGCCGATGGGGCCGTGCTTCAAGCCGAGGCCGGCGGTTGTTCTTGAGCGGATGCCTGCTTAGCCACCCAGGCCTCGTGGGGCAAGGGCTCGGTGCCGTATTCCCAATCGTCGTAATCGGGGTCGTTGCGGATCTTCTGGTGCAGCTCCTTCTGCACATCGAAATCGTGCTGAGATTCAGAGGGGGGGGAGGGTGCGGGTTGCTGGGACGAGTCAGTCATGACATCAGGGGGATCTTGATCCCATTCTGGAGCAACCCGGAGGCGGCCTTGTCGATGCAGAAAGGGGCGAACGCTCTGCTGGGCCAGCTGCTGGCGTCCCAACAGATCTCACCCTGGAAACCGGTGGCAACCGCCACTGCCTCGGCCAG
>CAZKER010000213.1:0-11738 GCA_964551845.1 uncultured Cyanobium sp. | reverse complement strand
TGGTGCAGGCCTCCCGAGCTGCATCAACAAGGCCCAGGTTCACCAGGTTGCTTTCCAGGTGAGGGCCGAGCAGGTATTCCGCCGACAGGTAGGTGGCCGTGCGGACGTGCTCGCGGGTGTAAGTCTCAGCGGTGTCGACCCAGTTCTTGAGCAGGCGATCCCTCACCGCGAGAGCCAGGCAGCGGTAATGGTCATGACGGGTGGCCAGGGAGCTGGACTTGGCCTGACTGAAGAAGAGATGCCTTTGCATCGACTCCATCAGAGCCTGGCTATCAGCTGAGGCCATCTCAGACTCCCGTAAAGCGAAAGTCTGGAGCTGGCTCCTGAAATTCGCAGGGGCGTGGTCACGGTTACCGCACACGCCAAGCCGCCGCCAATTGCGCCGCTGGTATCAACCGCGGCAAAGCCAGGGGGGGGTTACGGATTTGGGTGGGGGGAGTGATGTTCCGTGGCGAACCTCCCCATGCCTTCCCAACCCCGCCTTCAAGCGCTCGAAAAAATTCTCAGCCGCCCCGCCGCCCCTACAGCTCCGATTCAGCCGCTCGATGAGCTCTGGGCTAGCGACGTATTTACCCTCGACAAGATGAAGGCGGCGCTGCCGAAGGAGATCTTCAAATCGGTACAGCGCACTATTAAGGAGGGCAGCAAGCTCGACGTGTCAGTGGCCAACGTGGTGGCCCAGGCGATGAAGGAGTGGGCCACCGCCCGAGGTGCCCTGTACTACTCCCACGTTTTCTATCCGCTCACCAACTCCACTGCCGAGAAGCACGACGGCTTCATCTCACCTCAGGGCGACGGCACGGTCTTCACCGAATTCACCGGCAAGGTGCTGGTGCAGGGCGAGCCCGACGGCTCCTCCTTTCCCAATGGCGGTATCCGCTCCACCTTCGAGGCCCGCGGATACACCGCCTGGGACATCACCAGCCCAGCCTGGCTGATGGAGACCCCTAACGGAGTCACCCTCTGCATCCCCACCGTTTTTGTTTCCTGGACCGGCGAGGCTCTCGACAAAAAAACGCCGCTGCTGCGCTCGATCGCAGCCGTTAACAAGCAGGCCCAAAAATTGCTCAGCCTGCTGGGGGAAACCAACATTGCTCCGGTGAACTCCAGCTGCGGCGCCGAGCAGGAGTACTTCCTGATCGACAGCGCTTACGTTCCCCTGCGCCCCGACCTGCTGCTGTCCGGTCGCACCCTGTTTGGTCGGCCCTCGGCCAAGGGCCAACAATTTGACGACCACTACTTCGGTGCCATCCCTGAGCGGGTGCAGGTATTCATGCAGGAGGTGGAGCGGCAGATGTATCGCTTGGGCATCCCTGCCAAGACCCGCCACAACGAAGTGGCTCCCTCTCAATTTGAGCTGGCGCCGTTCTTCGAGGCGGCCAACGTCGCAACCGACCACCAGCAGCTCACCATGACCATCCTTCGCAGCACGGCGAAGAAACATGGTCTTGCCTGCCTGCTGCATGAGAAGCCCTTCGCCGGCATTAACGGCTCTGGCAAGCATGTCAACTGGTCGATCGGTAATGCCACCCAGGGGAATCTGCTGGATCCCGGCAAAACCCCCCATGAAAACCTCCAGTTTCTGCTGTTCTGCGGGGCGGTTATCCGCGGCGTCCACCTCTACGGGCCTTTATTGCGGGCCGTGATCGCCACTGCCAGCAACGACCACCGCCTCGGCGCCAACGAAGCTCCACCCGCGATCATCTCGGTGTATCTCGGCAGCCAACTGGAGGACGTGTTCAACCAGATCCGGGAAGGCCGGCTCTCCGGCTCAACCATCGGCGGCGTGATGAACTTCGGCGTTGAAACCTTGCCGGAATTCGACAAGGATGCGGGCGATCGCAACCGCACCTCGCCCTTCGCCTTCACCGGCAACCGCTTCGAGTTTCGAGCCGTCGGCTCCAACCAGTCTGTGGCCGGCCCCTTGGTGGCCCTCAACACAATCCTGGCCGATTCCCTGGCTTGGATCGCTAGCGAACTGGAGGCCAAGATGAGCAGTGGTTGCGGCCTTGAGGAAGGGGCGCTGGCCGTTCTCAAGACATTGGTTGAACAGCACGGTGCCGTCGTGTTTGGCGGCAACGGTTATTCAGATGAATGGCACCGCATGGCCGTGGAGGAGCGGGGCCTAGAAAACCTGCGCACCACCGCCGATGCCCTGCCGGTGTTGGAGCGCCAATCAATGCGCGAGCTGTTCGAGAGCACCGGCGTGCTCTCGGCTGTCGAGCTGCAGAGCCGCTTCGAGGTTTACGCCGAGCAATACATCCTGGCGATTGATGTGGAAGCAAAGCTGGCCGTCCAGATCGCGCGCACCCAGGTGTATCCGGCGGCGATCCGCTACCTCGGCGAACTAGCTGAGTCCCTGCAACTGCAGAGTTCCCTGGGTATCCAGGTATCCCCGGAAACCTCCAAGGAGGTGGCTGGACTGTGCCAGTCGTTGATGGACATCAGCGGCCAGTTGCAAAGCGCCATCGACCATCCCCCCCATGGCACTGAAGCCCACATGCGCTACTCCGCCGACACCCTGGTGCCCTTGATGGGCGACCTGCGCGTGGTGGTTGACGGGCTGGAGGCCCTGGTCGACGACAACCTCTGGCCCCTGCCCACTTACCAGGAGATGCTGTTCGTGCGCTGAGCCATAACGCGCCCGATCACTGGGGGAAAACGCTGATGCGGGCGCGTTCGACATAGCTGGGGTCGGCCATCGTGTCGACCTCAAAGCTGATCCAGGTGGCGCTGGGTGCGGGACTGCCCTCCAGCCGAGGCCACTCAATCCGCCGACGCTGATAGGTGAGGCCCACACAGGTGAGGGCCTCGTCATCAGCCATCAGCGACCAAAGCACGTGCACCTCGCCGCGGTCATAGGCAATCGGGGCCTCCTGCCCGCCCTGCTCAGGCAGCCATCCCGGAGCCAGGGTTAGGCCAGTCTGATTTTCCCAGCACAGATAGGAACCGTTGTCGGTGGGATAAAACCAGCAGGTTTCATTTGCCGCCTCAGCCAGCGGGAAGCGATCCAGCAGCTTCACCTGCTGCACTTGCAGCCAAGCTCCATCGGCGGGGCCGCTAACGGCGTAGACGCCAATCCAAAGGGAGGGCACATCAAACTGCGGCACTACGGCATCGCAGATCAAGGAGCGCTGCTCGGGCGCTGAGCCGAGGGGGTCTGCCCCGGCGATGGTGGCGCAGCCGTTAGCCACAAGCTCATCGAGGCTGACCTGCGATTGATCTGGCAGCCGAAACAGCCGTAGCCCCCGGCCCCGATCGGGCCCCTGGTGGGCTTGAGCCTCAACCAAGGACTGCCAATCAACGCCCTCTTCGGGCAACTCCTGGCCCCTGGACAACACAAAGGCGAGGGAGTGGAGCATGGGTGCCTGCACGGGCTGCGGCGCAGTAGATGCGGACCCTAGAAGCCCTGCTCCCAGGAAGCGGTGTTCTTGGCTGCCACTCAGAGCACCAATTCCACAATGACGAAGCCCACCAGGGCCACCAAAGCCAGCAGGGATGGCACACGCATAAATCCTTTCAGCTCAATCCTTAAGCAAATCCTAAGAGGATCTGCTGGTCTTGGGTCGGGATCGGCGAGGTCGTCACATCTATTGCTACTGAGAGAATCAGGTGAACGGGATTCCCCCAGATCAAGTCGATGCCAAGCCGGGAAGGCAGCCACCGCACATCGCTAAGCCTGCTGCTCCTCCTCGGGGTGGCCATCGGCCTGCACGTGTACGCCGTGCGGGTGAAAGAGGTAAAACCCAGCCGCCGACTGCCCGTTACCAGCCTTACCCCCAACGGACAGGAGCCATTGGCCGGCTCCCAATCCAGCCGAATTAAGCGGCTGATACATGAGTGAAAACACTGCTCAGCGCTCGAAGGCCAGCCCCACCATGGAACTCTTGGCTCCCCTGAGCTGCCAGCAGCACTTAACTGACTGGTAGCCACAACCGCGTCCATGGGCCTGGGTGATCAAAACGCCATGGCCACCTGGGGATAGCTCTAGTTGTTGTCTCACCCAGACAGCCACGCCACCGGCACCGAAGTTGGCGATGTCGACGGGAACGGCAGGCAAAAGCCGCCCCTCCCAGTCCAACCAGCCTTCCATGGGGTGCTCCACAGGCCAACGCTGGCCCTCTCGCAAATCCAGGAAAACTGCCTGGCTCTCGTTTCCATAGCGAAATCTGGTTAAGGAGCCCACAGCACCTCCAAAGCACAGAACAAACAGCCGTGACGCAACCAGGCCTTTCTCAAAGTTAGACCCGAATGACACTGGGCTGACTTTTAACCGCCACCCAGCCGGTTATGGAGGACAGTGGGTAAATAGCGGCAGAGCTGATGCCCCAGGCCATGCAACCAAATTTGATGGGACTGGTGGCCACCCGATCGCAGCGGACCCGCCCCGCGGCAGCAGCAGAGGACGGCCTGCCCCAACGGGGATTCGGCGGGGGGGGGCAGGGCAGGGCCCGCCGCAAGGGCGGTAAAAAGCGCAGCCCAGCCCTGAGCAAAGCCGACTGGGGCCCCTTGGGTAAGCATCCCGATCTCGATGCGATCGTGGCGCGTCAGCGATTGCATCTGCCCCTGGCAGGGCGCATCAGCGCCGACGATGTCAACCGGGCCTGGAAGAGCGCAGCATCCGAACATCACCCAGACCGTGGAGGCAGCCACGACACGATGCAGCGAGTTAATGGGGCGCGGGATCTGCTGCTGGGCCGCAGCACCGTGGAGGAGAGGTCAGATTGAGATGGAGAATCGAATGGCTGCCCTATCGCCGATACAACACCCCTTGTGCTGGTGCACGGGCTGCTTGACAGCCCCGCAGTTTTCAATGCGCTGAAGCGCTGCCTGGGCGACCAACGCCAACCGCTGCTGATTCCCGAGCTTCCCCTGCGGTTCGGCCTCACGCCGGTCCCCGAAGCTGCTGAACTTTTAGGCGGTCACATCGAAGCAGCATTCGGGCTCGAGCAACCCATTGACTTGCTGGGCTTCTCGATCGGCGGCGTGATCGCCCGCACCTGGATCCAACTGCTGGGGGGCCACCGCCGCACCCGCCGCTTCACCAGCGTAGGCAGTCCCCAGCAGGGCACCCTCACCGCCCAGCCCTGGCCGGGGCGCCTGCTGGCGGGTATCGCCGACCTCAAGTGGGGCAGCCCCCTACTCGCCCAGCTCAACGGCAACCTCGAAGCCCTGGCGGAGGTCGACTGCTGCAGCTTCTATTCGGCCATCGACCTGGCCGTACTGCCTGGCTGGCGGGCCGTGCTGCCTGTCGGGCGCATCCAGATGCTGCCGGTATGGGCCCATCCCCAGCTGCTGCGCGCTCCCCAATCGGTACAGCAGCTAGCCCAGGAGCTGTTGCGGATTTGATGGCGAACCTTTCCCCACTGATGGCCACCACTTCCAGCGCCCTGGGCTGGCTGCTCTGGAGCCTGCTCGTGGGCGTCCTGGCCAACCGCCTGCCAGCCGCCTGGTTGGAGCGGGAGCACTGGTTTATGCGGCGGCCATGGAGCGAAAGCCGGCAGGGCTTCGAGAGCCGGCTGGCGATCCGCAGCTGGAAGCCCTGGCTGCCCGATGCCGGCCAAAGCCTGCCCCACGGGATCGCCAAGGCCGACCTGGTGGGCCGCGAGAGATTCAAGCTGGAGCAACTGGTGCTGGAAACCCGCCGGGCCGAGCTGGTGCATTTGGCCCTTTGGCTGTTCTGGACCATCACCCCGCTGTGGCTGCCGCCGGCGGGGGTGCTGATCAACCTCGCCTTTGCCACCGCCTTCAACCTGCCCTGCCTGTGGGTGCAGCGATACAACCGTGTGCGGCTGCAGCGCCTGCTGGGTGCCAGCTGATCAGGGCCCCAGATCAGTAGCGGCACAATTGATCTCCCGCACCAACCCCTCGTCTTCACTGTGTTGGCAAACCCGCAGGCGATGGCACCCCGCCTCTAGCCAAAAGCGACCTGAGCATTCATCGAAATAGGCCAGGTGCCGCAGCGGAATCACCAGGTGAAGCCGCCGAGAGTCGCCTGGCTCCAGCAACGCCCGAGCGAAGCCCACCAGGCTGCGCCGGGGCCGCTCCAACGCCAATCCAGGCGGTTCGACGTACACCTGCACCACCACCTCACTGGCCAGCGGGCCGGCGTTGTGGGCCGTGACTGCCAGCCGAATTTGGCCTGAGTGCAGCTCGGCTTCCGCTTGGCTGAGGCGCAGCTCTGCGTAGGAGAGCCCGTAGCCGAAGGGGAAGGCGGCTGAGTTGCCGTCGCGCTGCAGGCGGCGGTAGCCGTGCCAGAGGTCGTAGCGCACCTGGGGAGCCCGGGGCTCGAAATCAGGCAAGTGGTGGGCACTGGTGGGAATGGCGAAAGGCAGGCGCCCGCTGGGCGACACCTGGCCAAACACCACATCCGCGAGAGCATTACCGCCCTGCTCACCCGGGTACCAGAGCAGCAGGATCGACGGCACCGCCTGGCGCCAAGCCTCCATCAGAATCGCCCCACCCCCCATCAGCACCACCGCCGTGCGGGGGTTAGCCGCCACCACAGCCTCGATCAGCGCCACCTGCTCGGAGGGGAGCTCCAGGTTGGTGCGATCGCCGGCGGCGAAATCGCCCCCCTGGCGCGCCGAGCCGTAGCTGGTGATGGCGGCGATGGCACGGGCCACCGGCGACCACCAGCGACCCAGCAGGGGATGGGGCGGGGGCATCTGGCGCAGGATCGGTGCGATGTCGCCGGGATGGATGTGCTCCCCCTCCAGCCGCCAGTCGAGGCCCAGCACCAGCAAGGCCGCTTCACAGCTGGCGGCCAGAGCAGTGGCTTCAGCCAGCCGTTCACCGCTGGCGTAACGCACGGCCCCCGGCGTGGCTGCGGCCTGTAGCCCCTGCAAGGGCGTGACCACCACGCCGGGCTCGGGCCGGGTGTCTGAGGAACCGCGATCGCCCAAATTGGCGACGGCGGCCAGGCTGCCGATCACTGCCAGCGACCGGGCCGGATCCAGGGGCAGCAGGGGCAAGCCGGGTGAGCCTGGAGGTGCAGCCTCGTTTTGGAGCAGCACGATCGACTTGGTGGCCGCCTCCCGGGCCAGGGCCCGGTGCTCGGCGCAGCCGCGCAGGCTGGTGGAATAGGAGCCCTGCGGCACGGCGAGCTGCACCCGCAGCTGGCGCAGCACTGCATCATTCAGCCGATCAAGCGGCAGCCGCGCCTCGGCCAAGGCGCTCCCCAGGCAGCCGGCAAAGATCATGCGGAAGGGCATTTCCAGGTCTTGGCCTGCCCGCAATGCCGCCACGCCATCGCGCACGCCAAAGATGAAGTCGGTGACGACGAAGCCGCGAAATCCCCAGCGCTGCTTAAGGATTTTGTTGAGCAGCACGGGGTGCTGGCCGCACCACTCGCCGTTCACCTGGTTGTAGGCGCTCATAACCGACCCGGCCCCAGCCTCAACGCAGGCGCGGAAGTGGGGCAAATAGAGCTCGTGCAGCACCCGCTCACTCGCCTGGACGTTCACCAGGAAGCGGGAGCTGTCGATTGAGTTGAGGGCTAAATGCTTGACGCAGGCAACGGCGTGGCGCTGGATGCCGCGGGTCATCGCCGCCCCCAGGGCGCCGAGCAGCACAGGATCCTCGCCGTAGGTCTCCTGGGCCCGGCCCCAGCCAGGGTGACGCAGCAGGTTGATGCACACCGCCGCCAACCAGTTAGCCCCAAAGCTGCGGGCTTCGCGTGCCATGGCGGCACCAATCCGCTCCTCCAGATCAACGTCCCAGCAAGCGCCGCGGGCGATCGGTGCTGGGAAGGTGGTCGCCCCGCCCTTGAGCACCACCCCCCGGGGACCATCAACAAAATGCAGTCCAGTTAGCCCCAGCCGCGGCAACACCCCTGCTGGCCAGGGGTGCGCATGGGAGGCATCCCGGCTGGCGATATCGACCATGCCCGGCCAGAAGTCGGTGGAACCCTCCAGCAGAGCCAGCTTCTCAGCGACGCTGAGCTGGGCCAGCAGGTCGGCGGCTCTGCGATCGATCACCTCCTGGCGGGTCTCTGGTGGCGCCGTCATGGCTTCTTCCCCAGCGACTTACAAGCTAGGAAGCCCGGAGCGCGAACCCCGGGCTTCTGTTGACCCAGCTGTGGATTGGCAATCAGATCGTGAGATCTGGGTGTCTTCGGTTGTGATGCGGAGCTGCTGGCGCAAGCACCTGGGGCCAGGTGACTAGTGGGACGTCCCGATTAATCCGGGGCACCTAGGGCAGTGCAGTGGAGGCTTTTCAGCCAAGGGACGTCAGCGATCCGTCGAGAGTGTTGGAGCAGGGGCAGGATCGTCAGCGCGCTCCTGGTTGATGCTCAGGGGGGGTGTCTTCCATCAGTGGAGCCTCCGAATCCCGATGAACACACAATCGCTCCGCCAACCCAGAAGGGCAAGCTTCAACACCCCCGCCGCAATCGCTCTTCATCTGCGCACATCAGACTTAATGAAGGTCACTTCACAACGGAAGCTGGGACTGCTGGCTCTGGCTTTCTTGGCGGCTGGGGCAAGTGCCACGGGCATGGGAAATGCGCGCGCCGATGACGGCCACAACGCTCCCGCCCTGGGCGTGAAGGTGCCCGTGGCCTGTCGATGAACAGGGTGGTGATTCCCCCTGGTGGGCAAGCAGCACCACACCGCCATGTGGGATCGGAATCGACGATATTTTTGCTGGCAGGCCACGTAAAAACCTTCCATGGGCCGTGCCTGGAGAGGTCGGTGATCAACCAAACCGGCGACTTTCTATTCATCCCGGCGGGCGTCACCCACATGCTGGTGAACCTCAGCGCCAGTGAGGCAGCCGTTGCAATCGTGGCCCGCAACGATGCAAACGAGCAAGAGCACGTGGAGCTGCACGCCCCTCCAGGCACGGCCGGGAGCGCACCAGGTGCGGCAACCTGTGAAGTACCTGGCCACGAATAGGTGCTTAGGCCTGCAGCATGGGGTCATTCGCGACGTCGTCATGCTTTTAAGCCCCTTTGGCCCGTTCAGTTCAGCCCAGATTCTTGGCTTAAAGGCCACAGTCGCGCTGCTGCTCACCATGTTGATCAAGGCCAAAATCCGGATCACTGCCTTCTCTGCACTGGGTATCTTTCTGCTGCTGCTGCAAACGTTGGTGTTTCTTGCCGCGGGCGGGGGCCTTGTGCTCGCAGCCGGAGGGGCAGCGCTGTTTGCCAGGCAGCAACGCCGCTCACAAGCGGCCTAAGGGTTTCGCAGCTGTTTGGCATTCAGCCTCCAGAAGACTTGAGGCCGCCGCAGTCCTCCCAGTGACTAAGCAAACCCTTTAGCTCCAGTTGTAGCTTGCGCCGAGCTGCGATCTTCTGCTCGATTTCAGCGACCTTGGTTTAAATAGTGGCCTGCAATGATTTACGGGTGCAATAACCCGAATGCCTAGATTACAGAATCTGGGCTGTGCCTTGGAGGGTGCATCCTATGGGGAGTACTTCGTTTTGGGGCTTCTGATGCGTTCGGCTCTCGCTGCTCTGGCGCTGCTTGGCCTGCTGACACCGCTGGCCCGGGCCCAGCTAAATCCGCACGAACATCACCATCACATAGTGATGCCGAGCGCCCATAACCACGACCTGGGCCCGGCAGGCAGCACCTATGACCTGCGCTGGCTTGACGCGATGGTGCAGCACCACACCGGTGCGCTGCGCATGAGTGAGTTCGTATTTGATATCGGCCAGCCAGGGGTGGGGGCTTTGGCCAAAGGTATCTGGCGTGACCAGGCCCAGGAAATCAAAGCGATGGGGCAATGGCGAAAAGCCTGGTATCCCGAAGCACCGGTATACCCCGTGACGCTTAAAACAAGTGGGGACCCCAATGCGCTAGCAGGACTGACGCGCATGAGCACGGCTCAGATTGAAGCAATGCGGATGGTGGGCACCGATGTAACCAAAAGCAATCGGGTCAATTGGTTTCTGGAAGGAATGATCGCCCACCACGGCGGCGCCCTGGCCATGGCCGATGACGCCTTAAAGAAATCAACAAACCCAACGATTCAGCGGCTGGCCCGTCAGATCATTGTGGCCCAACAGCGCGAAATCATCGAACTGAAGCGCATGCTCAAGCGGCATGCCATCTGATCGCTACCAACATATTTAAAGGACCCTTCAAGCAGCTACTGGACCTAAGGCGGCTCGCTCTAAAGCCTGCTGCTTGAGCAAGGAATCGAAGCTTTCTGGCTGCTCAAGGGTCATGCGAGACGCTTTGGCCCGGTGAATCTGCAGCCCTTTTACTCCGTTCTGCTGGGAGTGGTCACCCTGGTGGTAATCATCTCTGGCCTGGCCATGTTGATCTCTAAAACCCGAGCGAGGTCCGATGGCTGCTTCGACTAACGCGATGGCCAAAGATCCGATCTGCGGCATGGTCGTGCCCACGGCCACGGCGCTCTCGGCCCCGCGGGCCGGCCACACCTATTACTTCTGTAGTCAGGGCTGCCGCCAAACCTTTCTGGCACCGGAGCAGGAGCTGCGCCGCACGCGCCGTCGCGTCGGCATCGCCCTAAGTGGTGTGCTGGCCCTGGCACTCCTGCGCGCAGCTGGCTTCATAGCCCTTGCTGCCGGCGTCAGTTTGCTCAGCTGGGCGCCAGTAGCCCAGCTGCCCTGGCTCACCTGGGGCATGTGGTTATTTCTGCTGGCCACTCCGGTGCAGGTAATCGGCGGCTGGGGCTTCTACACAGGAGCCTGGGCAGCCCTACGGCGGCGGGCCCTCAACATGGACGTGCTGATCGCGCTGGGCACTTCGGTGGCCTACTTCTACAGCGTGATCGTCGTGTTCGCACCCCAGTTGCTGCCGGTCGGCATCGACGAGCGTGACGTCTACTTCGAGGTGTCGGCGGTGGTGATCGCCTTCGTCTTGATGGGCAAATACATGGAGGAAATCATCAAGCAGCGCTCCTCGGCTGCGGTGCGCCGGTTATTGGATCTGCAGCCCGCCACTGCCACAGTGATCCACGGCGGTCAGGAAATGACCGTGCCGGCCGCAGCCATTCAGCGAGGTGACCTCGTGCTGGTGCGCCCCGGCGAGAAGATGCCGGCCGATGGCGTAGTGATTGATGGCCAGTCATCGGTGCAAGAGGCGCTGATCACCGGTGAATCCCTACCAGTGCTCAAGCAAGCGGGATCGGAGCTGATCGGCGGCACGATCAATGGCCGCGGGCTACTGCGCTTTGAGGCCACCCGGGTGGGGGCCGATACGTCGTTGGCGCAGATCATCCGCATCGTTGAGGAGGCCCAGGTGAGTTCTGCACCGGTGCAGCGCCTGGCAGATCAAGTAACGGCCTGGTTTGTGCCGGCTGTGGTGGCGGTGGCGTTTCTGACCTTTGCCGCTTGGACCCTGGCTGGCAGCTTCAGCAGTGGGCTACTGGCCTTCATCGCCGTGCTGGTGATCTCCTGCCCCTGCGCCCTGGGCATCGCCACACCGGCGGCGCTGATGGTGGGGGTAGGCAAGGGCGCCGAGCTGGGCATCCTGATCCGTAGCGGCGAGGTGCTGGAGCGGGTAGAGCAGCTCAGCACCGTGGTTTTCGACAAAACCGGCACGCTCACCCAGGGCAAGCCTGTGCTCACGGAGGTAGTCGCCATCGGCAGCAACCCAAAGGCCTGGGTACTGCAGCTAGCCGCTTCACTGGAGCACGGCTCTGAGCATCCATTAGCGGAAGCCCTACTGGAAGCTGCTGCTGCTCAAGGGTTGGAGCTGCTTGCCTCTGCCCATTTCGAGGCCCAGGTAGGCGAAGGCGTGCAGGCCGTGGTTGCCGGCCAGTCT
>CAZKER010000212.1:0-8459 GCA_964551845.1 uncultured Cyanobium sp. | reverse complement strand
GATGGTTTCCAAAATCAGCTGGGTGCGCAGTAGCTCAACACCGTCAACGCTCTTGATCAGCTCGCCGTCCTTGAAGGCCAGGCGCTGGGTGGCCTTGAGGGTCAGAGAGGGGCCGCCAGACTGCTTAACAGCACCCAACTCAGGCAGGTGAGCAGCATCGGGGATGGGGTATTCCTCCACCGGACGCAGCAACAGGGCACCACCGTCGGGAGTTTCAACTGCTTCGACGAACAACATCGCCTCAGCCTTGAGACCCTTGGCGATCTCCTCGCCAGGAGTAACCATCTTGCCGTCAGCAAATTTGCTGATGGTCTTGCTGTCGGAGACCAGGTGCAGGGTGCCGGAGCGCACAATTATTTCGCGAAGAATGTCGTTCTTCTGGGTCACTGTGACGATGCCAGCGGTCTGGCTAAAAATGTCTTTGACAACCTCGGTGCCGGCCTCGATCCACTGGCCGTCCTCGATCATCAACAGGGAGATGTCCTTGTTGATCTCGTGGGTTTCCTGCGGGATCCAGAGCAGGGTGCCGCCCTTACTCACCTCGTAGCCGTTCTTAGCGCTACGGGCTTTCTTGATCGCAAGACCAGGCGCAAACTTGACGGTGCCTCCAGTCTGAGTGCGGAAGCGGTCGTCTGCCAGCTCGGCGATCACCTCACCGTTGGCGATCTTGCTGCCCGGGGCGGTATTAAGGCGGTAACGGATGCTGTCCTTGCCTTCGAGGTGCCAGATCTCACCAGAGTGGGTTGATTCACCTAGCAACTTGCAGTCCTTGAGGGTGAGACTGGCGGTGACTATCTGCACCTCGCGGGAGTCGCCAGCACTATCACGCAGGCGCACGGCACCGCCGTACTCGCTCACCAGTCGACTCTCGGCAAGCACTTCCCCGGTTGTGACGGCCTTATTACCACCCACCACTGGGAGGGCATTAGGGGGCAAGTTGTAGACATCACCGCTGAACACCCACATCCGGCCAAGACGCTGGGCCTTGAGGGTGATGTTGCCTTGGCGGTCGGTGACCTCCTTGGGCTGAATCGCATCCTCATAACGCACCTGACCGGCCAGGTCGCAGATCACGTCCTTGGTGGCCTTCTCAACGCTCTTCTTGACTGTCACGCCAGCGGCGATCTGGGCCAGGATCGTGTCTCCAGGCACGGTGTCGCCATCGGCAACGAACAGAATCGATCCGTTGATGATGTCGAGCTTCTGCATCTTGCCCTTGCCTGTGGGCTTAACGCTGAGGGAGAAGTCGGTTTCGGCTAGCTGCGCCTCCACACCGTGGGGAGTGCGGAAGGGACGCACGCGAGCCTTTGGCCCGAATTCGACGGTGCCATCCACAAGCGAGCGCACCACGCCAGTTTCGGCCGTGGACACACCACCGGTGTGGAACGTCCGCATCGTCAACTGGGTGCCCGGTTCACCGATCGACTGGGCCGCAACGATGCCGACTGCTTCGCCGAGATCCACTAATTGGTTGTGGGCCAGAGCCCAGCCGTAGCACTTACGGCACACCGAACGGGAGGCCTCGCAGGTAAGCGGCGAACGCACCTTCACCGTTTTCACCCCACCGGCCTCAATCCGGCTGGAAAGGATTGGGTCAATCTCACCGTCCCGATCAACGAGGATCTCGCCGTCCTCTGAGACCACGGGCTCGGCTGCCAGGCGGCCGATCAACCTGCTGCCGAACTTGCCTTTCTCATCAGCATCAATCGGAATGCTGCGGGTTGTGCCGCAGTCGTCTTCCCGCACAATCACGTCCTGGGCCACATCCACCAGACGGCGGGTGAGGTAGCCGGAGTCGGCCGTACGCAGCGCGGTGTCCACCAGCCCCTTGCGGGCGCCATAGGAGGAGATCACATATTCGGTGACCGTTAGCCCCTCCCGGAAGTTGGTGCGAATTGGCAAGTCGATGATCTCCCCCTGGGGGTTAGCCATCAAGCCGCGCATGCCCACAAGCTGGCGCACCTGTGACATGTTGCCCCGGGCGCCGGAGTTGGCCATCATCCACACCGAGTTAAGTGGATCGTTCTCGTTGAAGTTGCGGCGTACCGCAGCCACGAGACGCTCGTTGGTTTCGGTCCAGGTGTCGATCACCTTGGTGTGGCGCTCAACCTCGGTGATTTCGCCGAGCCGGTAGCGCTCTTCGGTTTCAGTGATCTGCTCCTCGGCTTCCGCCAGCAGCGCCGCCTTGTCACCTGGAATGCGCAGGTCGTCGACGGAGATCGAAACAGCGGCCTGAGTGGCGTAATGGAAGCCGAGATCCTTGAGCTCGTCGGCCATCGAAGCAGTCGCCGCGGTGCCGTGATGCTTGTAAGCCCAAGCCACAAGATTGCGCAACGCCTTCTTGTCGATGATGCGGTTGCGGAAAGGCGGCGCCTGCTTGCTGAGAGCCTTGCTCGCCTTTAGTGCCGCAGCGGCAGCGACTTCAAGTGCGGCTGCCTCGGCAGCCTTCTTGGCACTCTTTTTGGTGGTTTTCTTGGCGGGTGTGGCTGTCATGGCTGCGAGCAGTTGATAGACGTAAGAGGAAGGGAAACGGAAACCCGGAACCTTGAATCCGGAACGGCCGTCAGGTCGCAGCCACGGCGTCGATGATCGTGTGGTTGATCACCACCCGGCCCACGGTGGTCAGCAGGTAGCGGCTGATTAGGGCGCCGTCTTCATCAAAGCGGTCGCGGCGGAAAAGCCACTGCTCGATGCGCGTGCCATCGCTGAGGGTCTCTTCTTTTTGGGGCTGTTTGTCCTCGTCATCGTTCTCCACTTCGCCGTTGAAACGCACCCAGATCCAATCGTGAAGGTGGAGGTGCTTCTCCTCAAAGGCATCGATCACATCATCGAGGTTGGCGAAGGTCTTGGCCCGGTCGCCAAACTCGGGCTTGATCGCGCCCGGCTTCTCGGCCGTGAGGTAGTAAGCGCCGAGCACCATGTCCTGGGAAGGGGTGATGATCGGCTCGCCAGTCGCCGGCGAAAGAATGTTGTTGCTGGCCAGCATCAACATGCGGGCCTCGGTCTGAGCTTCGATCGCCAGCGGCACGTGCACGGCCATCTGGTCACCGTCAAAGTCAGCGTTGAAGGCTGGGCACACCAACGGGTGGAGCTGGATAGCGCGACCATCTACGAGTTTCGGCTCAAAGGCCTGAATGCCGAGACGGTGAAGGGTCGGGGCCCGGTTTAGCAGGATCGGGTGACCTTCGATCACCTCCTGAAGCACCTGCATCACTTCATCGTCGGCGCGCTGAATCAGCTTCTTTGCTGCCTTGATGTTGTTAACAATGTTTTGGCGGATTAGGCGATGGATCACGAACGGCTGGAACAGCTCGATCGCCATCTCCTTAGGAAGGCCGCACTGGTGCATCTTCAGCTTTGGACCCACCACGATCACGGAACGACCGGAATAGTCGACTCGCTTACCGAGCAGGTTTTGGCGGAAGCGGCCCTGCTTACCCTCGATGATGTCGCTAAGCGACTTAAGTGCCCGGTTGTTTGCACCCACGACAGTGCGACCGCGGCGGCCGTTGTCGATTAGGGCGTCAACCGCCTCCTGCAACATCCGCTTTTCGTTGCGGACGATGATTTCAGGAGCCAGGATCTCCTGCAAGCGTGCCAACCGGTTGTTCCGGTTGATAACGCGGCGATAGAGGTCGTTGAGGTCTGAGGTGGCAAAGCGGCCGCCATCAAGCTGCACCATCGGGCGCAGATCGGGCGGGATCACAGGGATCACATCGAGCACCATCCAATCGGGACGGGCGCCAGTTGCGATGAAGTTGTCGATCACGCGAAGGCGCTTGATCAGCTTGGCCCGCTTCTGCCCCTTGCTGGCGGCAATGTCCTCGCGCAGCTGCTCAGCGGTCTCGTTGAGTTCGAGATCTTCCAGCAGTTGCTTCAGGGCCTCGGCGCCGATGCCCACCACGGGCTCATTCTCGATTTCCGAATCCTCAGCGTAGATCTGGTCTTCAATCTCCAACCACTCGTCTTCCGTGAGCAGCTGCTTGTAGGTGAGGTCCTTGTGATCGCCCGGATCGAGCACCACGTAGCAGTTGAAGTAAACGATCTGCTCCACATCCCGCAGGGGCATGTCCAGCAGGATCGCCACATAGCTGGGAATCCCCTTGAGATACCAGACGTGGGATACGGGGGCAGCCAACTTGATGAAGCCCATGCGGTGGCGACGCACACGGCTCTCGGTGACCTCGACCCCACAGCGCTCACAGACGATGCCGCGGTGGCGGACCCGCTTGTACTTGCCGCAGTGGCATTCCCAATCCTTGGAAGGACCAAAGATCTTTTCGCAGAACAGCCCGTCCATCTCGGGCTTAAGCGTGCGGTAGTTGATGGTTTCGGGCTTGGTGACCTCACCCACCACCTGACCGTTAGGCAGCGTGCGCTGCCCCCACTCCATGATCCGCTCGGGCGAAGCGAGCGTGATCTTGACGTAGTCGAAGTGGTTTTCGGTGCGGAGGTTGCTGTTGGACATCGGCTTGCAGCTCGCGGAGATCGAGAAAGGAATGGGAGGCACGGCTTCGCCCGCTGGAGGAGCGATCCGCGATCAATCAGCGATCAATCGTCGTCATAGTCCGCGACGCCGAGGGATTCGTAGGTGGGACGGCTGGGGGTGCTGCGGCGAGGGTTGACATCTTGCATGAGATCAACTTCTTCGCCGGCGTCGGTATAGACGGCAATGTCTAGTCCGAGCGACTGGAGCTCGCGCATCAGCACCTTGAACGACTCCGGAGTACCCGGGCGGGGAATCGGCTTGCCTTTGACGATGGCGTTGAGCGCCTCGTTGCGGCCTTGCATATCGTCGGACTTGACGGTGAGCAGTTCCTGCAGGGTGTAAGCGGCGCCGTAGGCCTCAAGAGCCCAGACCTCCATTTCACCCAGACGCTGGCCACCCTGCTGGGCCTTGCCGCCTAGGGGCTGCTGGGTCACCAGGGAATAAGGGCCGGTGGAGCGAGCGTGGATCTTGTCGTCCACTAGGTGCACCAGCTTGAGGATGTGGGCATAGCCCACAGTCACAGGCTGGTCGAAAGGTTCGCCGCTGCGGCCATCAATCAGCTGGATCTTGCCTGGGTTGCCAGGGTTGTACACCCATTCCTTGCCGGGCAATTTGGCGGCTTCCTCGAGGTAGGCCTGCACGGTCTGCTTCGACTTTTCAGCGCCGTGCATCTCATCAAACGGCACCACCTTGACGCGGCAGCCGAGATGGGAAGACGCCCAGCCCATCAGGCACTCGAACACCTGACCCACATTCATACGACTCGGCACACCCAGAGGGTTGAGCACGATGTCGATAGGGGTGCCATCGGGCAGGTAGGGCATGTCCTGCTGCGGCAGGATCCGACTGATGATGCCTTTGTTGCCGTGGCGGCCGGCCATCTTGTCGCCAACCTGGATCTTGCGACGCTGGGCCACGTAGACCCGAACCACCATGTTGGCGCCGGGCGGCAGTTCGTCGCCCTGTTCGCGGGTGTAAATGCGCACGTCAACAACCCGACCCCGCTCGGTGCTGGGCACCCTCAGGGAGTTGTCGCGCACGTCGCGGGCTTTCTCGCCGAAGATCGCGCGCAGCAGCTTTTCTTCAGGGGGCTGGTCGGATTCACCCTTGGGGGTCACCTTGCCAACCAGGATGTCGCCGCTCTCGACATAGGCGCCGATGCGGATAATCCCCATCTCGTCGAGGTGGCCCAGGCTCTCTTCGGCCACATTCGGGATTTCCCGGGTGATTTCCTCAGGTCCCAGCTTGGTCTGACGGGCCTCGATCTCGTACTTCTCGATGTGCACCGAGGTGTAGAGGTCGTCATGCACGAGGCGATCGCTCAGCAGGATCGCGTCTTCGTAGTTGTAGCCCTCCCAGGGCATGTAGGCGATGAGCACGTTTTGCCCCAGGGCGATCTCGCCGCCCTCACATGCAGAACCATCGGCCAGCACCTGGCCAGCGATCACAGGATCACCCTGGCGAACGATCGGACGCTGGTTTAGGCAGGTGTCCTGGTTAGAGCGCTGGTACTTCTGCAGGTGGTGCACGTGCTCAGTGCCCTGCTCATCGCGGATCACGATGGCGGTGGCATCGACAAAGGTGACAGTGCCGTTAACCCGGGTGATCGGCACCATGCCGGAGTCACGGGCCACTTGGGTTTCCAAGCCGGTGCCCACCAATGGGCGCTCTGGACGCAGCAGAGGCACGGCCTGTCGCTGCATGTTTGAGCCCATCAGGGCCCGGTTTGCGTCGTCATGCTCAAGGAAGGGGATCAAGGAGGTAGCCACCGAGATCACCTGTACCGGTGAAAGCTGGACGTAATCGACCTGCTCAGGTGGCACCTTCTCAAAGTCCTGGCGATAGCGCACAGGCACCAGATCTGCGGTGATGTAACCGTCGGCATTAGTAGGCACGTCGCCAGGGGCTACGCGGCACTCATCCTCGAGATCTGCAGAGAGATAGATGGGATCACCGCTTTTATGAACGATGCCCTCTTCCACCCTCCAAAACGGAGTCTCGATAAAGCCGTACTCGTTGACCCGGGCGTGGGTGGCAAGCGAGCCGATCAGGCCCGCATTAGGCCCTTCCGGCGTCTCGATCGGGCAGATGCGTCCGTAGTGGGAAGGGTGGATGTCGCGCACCGCAAAACCCGCCCGTTCACGGGTCAATCCGCCTGGGCCTAGGGCGCTAATCCGTCGCTTGTGGGTGAGCTCCGCCAGGGGGTTGGTCTGGTCCATGAACTGGCTCAGCTGGCTGGAGCCAAAGAACTCCTTGATCGCCGCCACCAAGGGCTTGGGGTTCACTAGCTGGGCAGGGGTGAGCGATTCGGTCTCACCGACCGTCATGCGCTCCTTGATGATCCGCTCAAGCCGGTTGAGGCCTACCCGCACCTGGTTTTGGAGCAGCTCTCCAACCGAGCGCACCCGGCGATTGCCGAGGTGGTCAATGTCATCGAGGCAGGCGCCGCCCACATCGAGCTCGAGGTTGATCAGATAGTCGATCGTGCTGAGCACGTCCTCAGGCGTGAGGGTGCGTACCGCATCGGGGATAGTGAGGCGCAGCTTCTTATTGATCTTGTAGCGACCAACGCGACCGAGGTCGTAGCGCTTGGCATCGAAGAAGCGGCTGTGCAGCAGGGTCTGACCGCCGCTCACAGAGGGAGGTTCACCCGGACGCAATTTTTTGTAGAGCTCCAGCAGGGCCTGGTCTTCGGAGGAGATGCCCTCGTCGTTTGCCGACTCGATCGATTTTTGGTAGTACTCAGGATGGCGCAATTTGTCGAGCACGTCGTTGTCCGACAGGCCGATAGCCCGCATCAACACGTGGGCATTGATCTTGCGCGTTTTATCAACCCGAACGTGCAGCAGGTCGTTCTTATCGGTTTCAAACTTCAACCAGGCACCCCGGTTTGGGATGAGGCTGGCGTTGAAGGTTTTGCGACCGTTTTTATCCTGCTCGTCCTTGAAATAGACGCCTGGTGAACGCACGATCTGGTTAACGATCACCCGCTCGGCGCCGTTGATGATGAAGGTGCCCCGCTCGGTCATCAAGGGCAGCTCGCCGATGAAGACCTCCTGCTCCTTGATCTCTCCTGTCTCCTTATTAACCAGGCGACAGGTGACATACATCTGGGAAGCGAAAGTCGCATCGCGGCGCTTCGCCTCTTCAACGTCGTGCCGGGGACGCTTCAGGCGGTACTCGCTACCGATGAAGTGCAGTTCGAGCTTGCCGGTGTAGTCGGTGATCGGTGAAAAGCTCTCCAGCTCTTCGATCAGGCCCTTCTCCAGGAACCATTTGAAGCTCGCGCGCTGCACCTCCACCAAATCGGGGAGATATGTGGCGGTCTTAGCGACCTGGATCGCGCTGCTCATGCGGTGAACCTGCAGGAACGGATGGATAAGGACTGGGCAGTGGGGCGCTTACAGGGTCGGACGCTGCTGACTTGACGACTCCGCAGACGCTCACACGAACAGCCGCCCCCCTCGTGAGGAACGGCTGCCCATGGGGGCATGCTTAACGGGGTCGCTTCAAGAATGCAGACGTCGACAACAAGCAGCGCTTCCGCTTCCAGGCCAATAAAACATCATACATTGTGAAGTGACAGGCCAAACAGCCGAGCCGCGTTGGAACTGCTGGTATTGGCCACCTCTGTGAGCGTTTGCCCACGCAGGTCGGCCACTCGGGCGGCTACCGCAGCCACAAAAGCCGGCTCGTTGCGCTTGCCGCGGCGAGGCACCGGCGCCAGAAAGGGGCAATCGGTTTCCACCAAATAGCGATCTGCAGGCACCTGGCGGGCGCAGGCATGGGTGGCTTCCGCCTTGGGGAAGGTCACTGTGCCGCTGAAGCTGATGAAAAAGCCAAGCTCTAAAAATCCCGCCATCTCCTTGGGATCTCCGCCCCAGCAATGCATCACCCCGCGGGGGCAGACACCTAGAGCGGCTCGCTGGCGCAGCAAAGCCAGCATCGGCTCAGCAGCGTCGCGGCAATG
>CAZKER010000211.1:0-4283 GCA_964551845.1 uncultured Cyanobium sp. | reverse complement strand
CTGCGCAACGTGATCACCTCGGTGCCGGTGCTGCTCACCCTCAACGCCGCCGATGCGGTGCTGGTGCTCGGCGGTCTCGGCTTCCTCGGCCTGGGTCTGCCTGAAACCATCCCCGAGTGGGGCGGCGATTTGCAGCAGGCCCTCACTGCCGTGCCCACCGGCATCTGGTGGACAGCCCTATACCCCGGCCTGGCCATGTTTGTTTTGGTGCTCGGCCTGTCTTTCTTGGGTGAAGGGCTCGAGAGCTGGCTAAGCGGCGGCAGTGCCCAGCGGACCGGATCCTGAAGCCCAGGGCTGAGGTTTGCTTCCATCACGGATGCCATCGATCAGTAGCGCCTTAGGCCACCGTGTGCGTTGTCGTGCCTGCGGCAGCGATGAGCTCCTACAGCCGCTCCGGCCGGGAGGTGCTGCAAACCATTTTGCTCGGATTAGGGATGATTCACTTGCTCGCTGCCGCGCCAGAATCAATAAGCAGCTGCGTTGAGCCCGTGCCCTGGTGGTTGGATCTGATCCTGCTGGCGGCGGCGGTGCTGCTCTGGTTTACCGGCACCGCTGACAGCGATGACGTCTGGAGCTTGTTTCAGAAGCTTCTGGCGGTTGTTGCTCTGGCGGTAGTTCTGCTCGGCGGCCGCCAGATTTTCCTTGAGCTGCTCGTCTTAGGTGTGGCCCTGTGGCTGCCCAGCGCCCGCCGGTATCAGTAGCGCAAGTTGAGTGCCTTAATTTCAGTGCCTTAATTTCACATTTCGCGGCAGGCTTTCGCTGATTGCCCCCTCGCCATCGAGGGCAGGGTAGGGACGCCCCTCCCGCTGGCACCAGGCCGCCACTTCCGGATAGGCCCACTCAAACAGCAGGCTGTCGTAGCGCCCCGCCGGTACCCCTTCGCCGTGGCGTGGTAGCAGGCCGGCGGCCTCCCGTTGACGCAGCGCCTCAAACAGCAGCGTGGCGCAGGCCACGCTCACATTCAGCGACTGCACCATCCCGTGCATCGGGATCACGATCGGCTGATCTACCAATGCCGCCGCTTCAGCGCTTAATCCCCACTTCTCGGCCCCCAGCACCAGGGCGCTTGGGCCGGTGAAGTCGCACTGGCGGTAGTCCACCGCCTGCACCGATAAGTGGGTGCCATAGAGCCGGAAGCCCTGGGCCTTGAGTTGGCGCAGCAGGTCCACGCTGTCGCCGTCGCTGTGGCGATGCAGCGGCACCCACTTTTCGCTGCCCTTAGACGTGCAGTTGAAGGTGGGCGTCCGGCCCGCCAGGCTCACCACATGGGCCTCCAGCACTCCCACCGCATCGCAGCTGCGCAGGATCGCCGAGAGGTTGTGGGGCTTGTCCACGTGCTCGAGCACCACTGTGAGATCACCCATACGGCGATCGAGCACGGCCTTGAGCCGCTCAAAGCGTCGGGGCAGCAGGGGCATGGCGTCAGGTGAGCGGCGGATTCGATGCCGCAATTCATTCGATACGCGGATGGAAGCGGCTGCTGAAGGCGAGCAAATCGAACCCGCTGAACACAAAGCTGATGCCCACCAAGATTCCGATCACGGAGAGCAACCCGGCCGGACTCATCGAGAGGATCAGGACACCCAGCACAAGGGTGACGATGCCGTTGGCCAGCCCCCAACCCCATCCCCTGGTGGAGCGATGGCTGAGCGAGAGGATGGCAGTCACTACCCCCTCGGCCAGGAACACGATGCCGATCGCCGTGGCCAGGGCTTTCACCTGGAAGGCCGCCGGCACGATGCCGGCCTTGAATTGCAGGAGCACCCAGAGCCCCGTGACCAGGAACAGGGTTGAGACCACCAGCCGCCAGAAACAGTGCCAGCGTCCGAGGCGCCTCGCCCGTGAGATGTTGTCGATCCAGCCCACGATGCCGCCCACTAGGAAGGCAATCGCCACCATTAACGTCACTGAGGCGGAGGCCACCACGGGAAAGCCGAGAGCCAAAAGGCCCAGAACGATCATGACGATTCCTTCGGCCTGGGTCAGGCCACGCAACCTGCCCTCCTCCTCAGCCCTTCGCCCCTGGTGAACGGCGCCAGATTCATCGTCTGGTGGGTTGAAGGTCGCGCCGGAGGGCATGGAGACGTCGTGAATGTTAGGCAGCAACCGTAAGCAGGGCTACGCCAAGAAAGCCCTGCCGGTCATGCACCGTGATCATGCCCGCCAGCAACAGGCCAATCGCAGCTACCTCACTACAGGAGATGGCACATTCCAGAAGATTGACTTAACCCAGTTCTAGGAAGCTCCCGGGCGGGAGCCTGCCCTGCCGATGCCAAGCACAAACGCCTTCGACCAGCAGGTCTACGCCGCAGTGGCCCGCATCCCCCGCGGCCAGCTCGCCACCTACGGCCAGATTGCCGAGCTGATCGGCGTCTGGGGTGCGGCGCGCCAGGTGGGTTGGGCCCTGCGCCGCCTGCCCCTGCCGTCGGAGATCCCGTGGCAGCGGGTCGTTAATGCCAAAGGGCAGATCAGCTTCACCCCCAGCCGCGAGGGCAGCGACTGGATCCAGCGTGAGCTGCTGCTTGCTGAAGGTATCCCCGTAGACGCCGCCGGCCAGCTGCCTCTGGCCCAGTACCGCTGGCGGGCTGGGGACGGTGTGTTGATGAATTAGTCCTCCTTAGCTAGCTATCGAAAAGCACTCACCCCCGCCCCCGGCCACACCCCTGCGCGCTAGTTGTGGAGCCTTGCCCCTCCGCAGCACCACTCCCTGGCCTCTTCGCCCGCAGCCGCACCCGAAACCTCCGCAATTGGCCTGGCGCCGCGCCAGCTCGCTTGGCAGGTGTTGCTGGCGGTAGGCGCAGGCGCCTACGCCGATGTGGCGCTTGAGCGGGAGCTGCAGCGCCATCCCCTCGAGGGTGCTGATCGCGCCCTGGCTACCGAACTGGCCTACGGCGCCATCCGCCAGCGGCGCCTGCTCGATGCCTGGCTCGATGCCCTCGGCAAGGTGCCCGCCGCCCGCCAGCCGCCCAAGTTGCGCTGGCTGCTGCACCTCGGCCTCTACCAATTGCTGTTCAGCAGCCGGGTGCCGGCGTCTGCGGCGGTGAGCACCACTGTGGAATTGGCTAAACGGGGCCAACTTGGCCGGCTAGCGCCGGTGGCCAACGGCCTACTTAGGGCCTGCGGGCGCCGGCGCGCGGAGGCCGGGCCTGAGCCCTGGGATGGTCTGGGCCCCCTGCCCGGCGACCCTGCCGCCAGCTTTGGCCTGCGCCATTCCCTGCCCGCTTGGCTCGCTGAGCTTGTGCTGCAGTGGCCTGATCCGGAAGCCTTTGGGCAAGCCTGCAACCAGCCCCCCGCCCTCGATCTGCGCCTCAACCTGCTGCGCACCACCCCCGCTGCTGCCCTGGCGGCCTTCGCTGCCGCTGGGGTCGAGGCGGCCCCCCTGCCGGATCTGCCCGGGGGCCTCACGCTGCTGGGCCGCAGCGGTGAGCTGCGCGCCTTGCCCGGCTACGACGAGGGCCACTGGTGCGTGCAAGATCGAGCAGCCCAGGGGGTGGGTCTGCTGCTGAATCCCCAGCCCGGTGAGCGCATCCTCGATGCCTGCGCCGCCCCTGGCGGCAAGAGCACCCATCTTGCTGAGCTGCTCAGTGATTCAGGTGAGGTGTGGGCCGTTGATCGCTCTGAAGGGCGCCTGCGCCGGGTGGGCGTCAATGCCGCGCGTCTTGGCCTGAAGAGCATCCACACGCTGGCCGCCGATGCCACTGCTCTGGCGGCCGAGAAGCCCGGCTGGCTGGGCTGGTTTGATCGAATCCTGCTCGATGCCCCCTGCTCGGGCCTGGGCACCCTGGCTCGCCACGCCGATGCCCGCTGGCGGATCAGCCCTGAGACGATCGCCGAGTTGGTGCCGCTGCAACGGGGCCTGCTGGAATCCCTGCTGCCCCTGCTCAAGCCGGGCGGCCAGCTTGTGTATGCGACTTGCACGGTGCATCCCGCGGAAAACGGCCAGCTGATCGAGGCCTTCCTTGCCGATCACCCCAGCTGGCAGTTGCAGCAGAGCTGGCAGCGTTGGCCGGCAGCAAGCGGCGGTGATGGCTTTTTTGCCGCCCTGCTGCAGGCCCCGGGCTAGGGCGGGGGTGGCGCCAGCACTGGCAGTGGAGGGGCTTCCAAGGGCGGCGGTGTTGGGGGTGCCGGGCTTGTGGCTGCGGGGCTCACAGAGGGAGCTGGCGTGCTCGGTTTTTGAACCTGGGGTGCGGCAGGGGCGGCAGGTGCCTCGGGCCGCTCGTAGACGCTGGGGGTGGGATCAAGATCCTGGGGCTGGGGTGCTTGCTCGCGCCAGCTTTCTGAGT
>CAZKER010000210.1:0-2673 GCA_964551845.1 uncultured Cyanobium sp. | reverse complement strand
TATTCACAGGCCAGATGACCTTCATCCAGCAGCGCCGCCAATACCGTGAGGCCTACGACGCCTTCACTACCGAGGCGCTGCAGCGCAAATTTGATGCCCTCAGCCCCGAGGAGCAGCAGCGACTCCTACTCGAAACGGGCCAACTACCGGAAGCCCCCCAGGGCGAGGCATAGGCTCACTGGCCAAAACCTGCCTTGCTGCTGTGTCTGCCGCTCCCACCCCGATCCAGCAGCGTTTCATCTCCCTAAGGCAACAAGGACGCTGCGCCCTGATGCCCTTTTTGATGGCGGGCGATCCGGATCTGGCCCACACCCGGGCAAGCCTGCTGGCCCTCCAGGCCAATGGCGCCGATCTGGTGGAGCTCGGCATTCCCTACAGCGACCCCCTCGCCGACGGGCCAGTGATCCAGGCAGCCGCCAGCCGCGCCCTAAAAGCCCGCACCACCCCAGCCGGGGTTCTGGAGATGCTCAGCTCCCTCA
Organism: uncultured Cyanobium sp.; assembly: GCA_964551845.1. Classification (GTDB taxonomy): domain Bacteria; phylum Cyanobacteriota; class Cyanobacteriia; order PCC-6307; family Cyanobiaceae; genus Cyanobium_A. The sequence continues at coordinate 2,194 of CAZKER010000210.1, read as the reverse complement.
AGGGTGAACTGACCTTGCCCGTGGTGCTGTTCACCTACAGCAACCCCCTGCTCAACCGCGGCATGGAGGCCTTCTGTGCCGCCGCCGCCGCCGCCGGTGCCGCTGGCTTGGTGGTGCCCGACCTACCCCTGGAAGAAGCCGAGAAACTTTCAGCGATCGCAGCGGCTGCTGGCCTCGACCTGGTGCTGCTGGTGGCTCCCACCACGCCAGCCGAACGCATGGAACGGATCCACCAGGCCAGCCGCGGCTTCACCTACCTGGTGAGCGTCACCGGGGTGACCGGGGTACGCACCAATCTGGAATCCAGGGTGGGCGATCTCGTGGGTCAGCTCAAAACCCAGGGCAACACACCAATCGCTGTGGGCTTCGGCATTTCCGGCCCGGAGCAGGCGCGCCAAGTACGCGACTGGGGTGCCGATGGAGCAATTGTGGGTAGTGCTCTGGTGAAAGTGATGGCGGCCGCCCATGGCCAGCAGGGCGACGTTGCCGCAGCAGCCGGGCGCTTCTGCGCCGAGTTGCGGGCCGGGCTCGACGCGTAAGCCCCTCATGTTGTTTGCCCCCGCCTGCGAGCGCAACAAAGGGCCGATCCTGGCTGTGCTTAAAGAGTGGCTGCCGGCCCAAGCCTTGGTGCTGGAGATCGGCTCAGGCAGCGGCCAGCACGCAGCTTTCTTCTGCCAGCAGATCGCAGGCCTCACCTGGCAGACCAGTGATTGCTCGCAAAACCTGGCGGAATTGCAGGCCCAACTGACCGATCCAAGCCTCAGCGAGCTAGCAGCGGGTTCCCAGCTGAGGCCAGCCATCACCCTCGATGTATCGATAGCCCACCAATGGCCACGCCAGAGCTTCGATGCTGTTTTCAGTGCCAATACGGCTCACATCATGTCGGCCGCGGCCGTAACCCATCTATTAGCCGGAGCCTCGCGGGTGTTGCGGCCGAGCGGGCTGCTGCTGCTCTACGGCCCCTTCCACGACGGCGGCGTTCACACTGCCGCCAGCAACGCCGCCTTCGACCAGCACCTGCGCAGCCTCGATCCAGCCATGGGGGTGCGTGATGCCAGTGAGCTGGTGCAGCAAGCCCAAAACCTCGGTCTCGAACGCCTAGCCGATCTGCCCCTGCCGGCCAACAATCGAATGCTGGTGCTCGAGCGTCGATGAACGAGGCAACCAATTTATTCAGTGCGGTGGCCGCGGCCTACGCCCGCCACCGGATCACCTACCCCGCTGCCTTCTTCGAGCTCTTCCTGGGCCGCCTGATCAGCAACCCCCTGGTGTGGGACTGCGGCTGCGGCAGCGGCCAGGCCGCAATCGACCTAGCCACCGCCGGTGCCCGGGTGATCGCCACCGACGCCAGTGCCGCCCAGCTCGAAGCCGCGCGACCCCACCCGCGCATCCGCTATCGGCAGGCGGAGGCCTGCACCAGCGGCTTGGACAACGCCAGCGTCGACGGGGTGCTGGTGGCCGCGGCAGTGCACTGGTTTGCCGGCGATGCTTTCAACACCGAAGTGCGGCGAGTGTGCAAACCGGGGGCTGTGGTGGCATGGATTGGCTACCTGCCGTTGCGCTTGGCGGATCCACGGCTCCAGTCATCAATGGATGCGTTCCACAGCGTCACCCTGGCCCCCTGGTGGCCTGCCGAGCGGCGGTGGGTGGAGCAGAGCTACTCCGGTTTGGACTTCCCAGCTGAGGAGTGGCCGTTTCCGGCTGGGCTGTGGATCGAACGCCACTGGACCCTGGCCGAACTAATCTCCCACATCGGCACCTGGTCGGCGGTGCAGCGCAGCCGAGAGGCGGGCAGCGATCCGCTCCCCAACCTTCAGGCTGAGCTGGCGGCCCTGTGGCCCGAGATGGGGCAAGCCGCGCTGCTGGTGCGCTGGCCCTTCATGGGGCGCTGGGGCCAGGGTTGGCCAGCAGGCGGCGCAGACCGCTGAACAGCCGATCGAGGGCCTCAGCCAGATCTGCGGCGTCAAGCAGGCCGTAGCTGAGCCGCAGCACCGGCCCACCGCCTCTGGAATCCAGTCCGAAGCTCTCGCCGCTGAGGGCCGCCACTCGGTGCTCAAGCACCAGCCGCCGCATCAACGTGTCCGCATCGAAAGGCAACGCCACTACAACCTGCAACAGGGCGTAGAAGGCCCCATCGGGCTGGCCAAGCAAGCGCACAGGCAATCCCTGGGCCTGCTGCGCCTCCACGGCAGCC
>CAZKER010000209.1:0-5010 GCA_964551845.1 uncultured Cyanobium sp. | reverse complement strand
GCAGCTGCTACCCAAAAACAACAAGCGCCGCACGCCGCTGCGCCAGGCGCTTTCGATCACGTTGGTCTGGATCTTGAGGTTGTCGAGCAGGAAGTCGGTAAGGAGGCTGCCCCCCTGGGCCGGATCGCTATAGCCCGAGCGGTGACCGGCCACGTAGATCCGGTCGGCCGGGGTGATCAGGCTCGATTAAGAGGCTGTCATCGGCGCTTCCAGATGGGGCACCCCACCCGTTGCACATGGGCCCGCATCTCGGCATCCAGCTGATGCAGCAGCAAAAGATCCACCCGCCAGGGAAGGCACAGATCATCCACGGCGTTCATCAGACGCAGGAGATCGCTGTGGCCCAACCGGGGCGCTTCAAGGCAGAGATCGATGTCAGAGCCTGGCTGATGGCGTCCCATGGCCCGCGAACCGAACAGCCAAATGGCCTCAAGCTGGGGTTGGCCTGTCAGCACATTCAGCAATTGGCTCGCAGAGCGCTCGGGGATTCCGGGGAGAGCCGCTGGGCTGTTTGTTTCTGTAGGGGTGGAACGGTTGGTCATTGCTGCTCTTCCAGGCATCGCCCTTCCAATCTCCGGCGCAACTGCTGGAAACAGGGCAGGTAGCTGTTGAGGATCTGAGCTGAGATCGCATCAGCCGTAGCGCGGTTGTAGCTGTGACTGGTGAGGTTGCGATCCTGAATCATCAGCATCCAACTTTCCCCCGCATCGATCAGTCCAAGCCGAAACGCTTCTCGCAGGGTGTCTCGCGAACCCAGCAGCGTGGAGTTGCCCTGACTGCAGCGCTGTTGCCAGCGGATGTCTTCTGCCATCAACTCACGCCGGTTGGGTTGGTGGGTGGATTCTCCATCGAACCCACCACCGCAAAACCCTTGCGGCGCAGCAGGGTTTCCACCTCGGCGGGGCGGAAATCAAGCACTGATCGAGGCCCGCATCAACAATGCCTGGAACCGAAGGCGTTGATCACTCTGGGTTCTGCAGAAGCCGCACGAGCATGTGGCGCTGATGGTCTTGGCTACCGAAAAAAATAGCCAGAACTTGAACTTCTCGGAGCTCGGGGATAACCCGAAACCAATAAATCGCCCGCTCCAGTGCGAGGTGTCGCAAGCCAGGAAGCAGATCATCATGCGATTCACCGCGGTAGGGCGCGATGGAGAGTCGCTCTGCTGTGCTGACGATGGCCTCAACGCGAACCTGGGCATGGCGCGAGGATTCATGGAAGGCTTCACCAAGGCTGCAATAGGTCTCGACGAGATGCGCCTCAATCAAGGCCAGGTCATCCGCAGCATCCGCCGCGAAAACAACTGTCGAGCGTGCCTGGCTCATCCGCGACGTAACGCCAAGTGTTGCCGCAGCTCATCGCCGGAGATGAAAGGGCCCTTGGCACGATCGGCCAGCAAGACCTGGAGCGCAGCGCGATCCGCCTGGGCATCTGCCTCCTGCTGACGCAGCAGATCAAGCCCCTGCTGCACCACCGCACTCAAGGACGGAAAGCGTCCGGCTTCCACCAGCCCATGGGCAAACGCGTGCTGGTCGTCGCGCATCGAAATCGAAGATTTGACCGTCATGGCCCCGCCAGCAGAAACAAGCTGCCCTGCAGTATGACCCAGTCTTACCGAGATCCCCGCGACGAACCAGCCAGGCAGCTTCAGCCACTCTCGACCTGCAGCCCTCCAACATGGATGCGTTAATGCACGTTATGACCATAAACACATAATTAAGCCACAACAAAATACCTTTCATGAACAGAAGCGGAAGTAATCATTGGCCGCAGGCGGCGCGCTTGCGAGCCGCCACTTCTGGTTTGAGCCAGGCCCCGGTGCTGCCTGTGGCGCGCCAGAGCTGCAGGCGCAGGGCATCGCGCCAGCTGGGCCTGTCGGCCCATGGCGCAGGCTGAGCCAGACCAGCTGAACCGCTGCGCACCGGCAGCGGCTGCACCTGACTGCCGCTGCTTCCTGCGGCAATCTGAGCAGCCCAGCTGGCACGTGGGAAGTGGTGGGCGTCACTCACCAAAAAAAGCTGCTGCGGCGCGGGCTGCCCCTGGCGCTGGCGGTGCTGCAGCCACTGGGCCAGGGCCACCGCCTGGGTGGCGGTATCAAACCCTTGCTGCAGAACCAGGAGCGGCGGCCGCTGGGGATGGAGCAGGGCGATCTCGCGCTGCCTGGCCCACTGCGCAGCTGTGGGCTGGCCAGTGGCGGGGCAGGTGATCAGCAAGATCGGCTCACCGGTGCGGGCCTGGCGCTCCAGGGTTGTATCGAGGCGGTGGTAGCCATCGAGCACCACCAGCCAGGTGGGTCCAGCTGCAGGCCAGAGACGCGGACGCAGCCAGGGCCAAGCCAGCCACAGCAGAGCGAATGTCACCACTAAAGAAAGCAGAAGCTTCATTTGATCAACTCCCCCACTCCGCCAGCCAGGCCTGCCACATCAAGACCGTCCAGAGCTGGGGGGTGTGGTCGGCGCCGGCGAGGTGGGCGCGCCAGAGGCGCTGGATCGGCGCGCTCTGTAAATAGCCTTGGGACTGCAGCAGAGCCGGATCGAGCAGGCCCTCGGCCCAGAGGCGCAGGGGACCGCGCAGCCAGGCACCGATCGGCATGGCAAAGCCGGCCTTGGGGCGCTCCACCAGCGCTGGGGGCACGTAGCGGTGGAGCAGCTGGCGCAGGGCCCACTTGCCTGAAGCGCCGCGGATCTTGAGGGCAAGCGGCAAGCGCCAGGCCACAGCGGCCACGCGGTGATCGAGGAAGGGGGCGCGGGTTTCCAGACCGACGGCCATTGCCGCCCGGTCGACCTTCACCAGGATGTCGGCGGGAAGGTAGGTGAGCACATCAGCGAGCATCAGCTGCTCAGCCGGGGTGGAGGCCGCTGGCAGCGGCAGCGAGCCAGCCGAAGCGGCGTGTTGCCACTGGGGCTGCAGCAGGGCCGAGGGATCGGGCCACACGCTGGTGAGGCTGGCCTGGAGCTGCTCCAGGGAGCCGGCGGCACGCATCGCGGCGGCAAGCTTGCGCCGCTTGTCGCGGGCGAGGCCGCGGGCTGAAACGGGCAACTGCTCGAGTGACCGGGCCAGGGCGCGGCGGGCCAAGGGTGGCCATGGGCCGAGGCGCTGCTGCAGGGCGGGGATCAGCCGGTGTCGGTTGTAGCCACCGAAGAGTTCATCGCCGCCATCGCCGCTGAGGGCCACGCTGAGGCCGGAGCGACGCGCCTCGCGGCACACCAGGTGGGTAGGCAGCTGGGAGGAATCGGCGAAGGGCTCGCTGTAGATCCGCGCCAGCGAGGGGATCAGGGCATGGGCATCGGCAGCGGTGAGGGCCACTTCGGTGTGGTCGGTGCCGAGGTGGGCGGCCACGGCGCGGGCATAGGGCGCCTCGTTGAAGCCGGCATCGGGGAAGGCGACGGTGAAGCTGCGCACCGGCCGGCTGCTGGCGGCCTGCAGCAGGGCGGTGATCAGGGAAGAATCGATGCCACCCGATAAAAAGGCGCCGAGGGGCACATCGGCGATGGTCTGCTCGGCCACGGCCTGCTGCAGAACCTGCTGCAGAGCCTCCAGCGCCTCAGCCTCCGAGCCGAAGGGAGTGGCCTGGGCCCTTTGCACAGCGGCGGCGGCCTCAGCCACCGGATCCCACCAGGGCCGGGGGGCCGGCAGCTGGCCGGGCCGGTGGCCAGCGGTGGTGGCGGGGATCGCCACCAGGTGACCGGGGGGGAGCTGCTGCAGGCCGGCCTGAATGCAGAGCGGCGCCGGGATGCAGCTGAGGCGAAAAAAGGCCGCCAGGGCAGCGGGATTGAGCTGCGGGGAAGCGGCCCCGGGTAGGGCGCGCAGGGCGGCCAGCTCGGAGCCAAAGGCCAGCACGCGGGACTCTGGCCCAGCTCCAGCCCCAGCACCCTCGATCCAGCCCCAATAGAGGGGTTTTTCGCCAAAGCGATCGCGGGCCAGCCAAAGCACCTGCTCGCGCCGGTCGTAGAGGGCGAGGGCGGCCATGCCGGCGCAGCGCTGGAGGGCGGCTTCAAGCCCCCAGGCCTCGATGGCAGCCAGTAAGGTTTCTGTGTCGGAGTGGCCGCGCCAGGGGCGCTGCATCAGGCCGGAACTCTCAAGCTCGCGGCGCAGCGCACAGTGGTTGTAGATCTCGCCGTTGAAGGCGATCACCAGGCGCCCGGTGGCACTGACCATCGGCTGGTGGCCGGCGGGAGAGAGATCGAGGATCGAAAGACGCCTGTGGGCAAGGGCCAGGCCAGCCTGCGGATCGCACCACAGGCCGGCATCGTCGGGGCCGCGGTGGGCGATGGCGTCCGCCATGGCCCGGGCCTGGGCCTCAAGCGCCTCAGCTGGAGCTGCTGTGGGCCGCCAAAGACCTGCCAGACCACACATCAGGCTGCCAGCGGCAACAGCCGCCGGTAGGTATCAACGGTGCGCTCATTAACGAGCCCAACGGCAAATTCCTGCACCACCTTGCGGCGGGAAGCCTGGCCAAACTGGCGGGCCAGGGCGGGCTGCTGCATCAGCAGGCTGATGGCTAGGCGCAGGGCTTCGGCGTCCTTGACGGGCACCAGCAGGCCGCCGCTGCCATGGTCGATCACATCGCGGCAGCCGGGCACATCGGTGGTGATGATCGGCCGCTCCATGGCGGCAGCCTCGATCAGAGCGCGGGAGAGCCCCTCGCGCCAGGAGGGCAGCACCACCAGATCGCTGCTGGCGTAAAGGGCGCGCATGTCGTCGACATGGCCAAGGCAACGGATGCGGGGCTCGCCTCGGAGCTGCTCCAGCTCCGCTGGGCTGAGGGAGCTGCGGTTGCCGTCGTCGAGGCCACCGGCCACCAGCAGCTCCAACTGGGCGCCGCTGGCCCACAGGCCTCGGCAGGCGCCCAGCAGCTCACGCACGCCCTTTTCGTTGATCAAGCGCGAGGGGAAGAGCAGTCGCAGGGGCAGGTGGAACTGCCCCGGGGGCGGGGCATCCGCCAAAGCGGCCGGATCGAAGTAGGCGATGTCCACGCCGGAGCCACGGATCAGCTGGGCGCGGGCGGCG
>CAZKER010000208.1:0-3634 GCA_964551845.1 uncultured Cyanobium sp. | reverse complement strand
TGCTCGCGCCAGCGGCGGCTGAGCTCCCGCGCTTTGGCCGCACTCAGCCGGGGTGCATCGCCGCGCTGGGGCTGGCGGTAGGCCTCGGGCACCTCCTGCAGCCCCACGTAGCAGGACCACAGCTCCTGGGGCCCCCAGGGCTGGCCATCGGCGCCGAGGAGCGGCTGGCCGGCCTTGATCTTCTCGCGCAGCTCCTTGTCGGCGATGGTGCCCAGCTCGCCGCTGAATAGGCGCTGGTTGGCCTCCGCCAGCTGGAAGAAAGCGGGGCGGCGCAGTTCTCCGGCCTTGCCCTGCTCGATCGCGCTGAGGTTGCCGTAGCTGATGGCGGGAAAGCCCGCCTGTTTGCCCCAGTCGGCCACGGTGTACTGGGTCCAGCCGTTGCGCTCGCGCCAGAGGCGGAGCATGCGGCCAAAGGCGACACGGGCCTCACTCTGCCGGGCCTCCATCTCTGCAAACCAGTTGGCCATGGCTTGAAAGTCCGAGGGTAGTGCCCCAAAGTTAGAGCATCGCCCCGAATACGGCAGGATGCTGCAACAACCCCCTCGACTTAGCGGGCTGATTGCTGGGCTGATCGGTTTGCGGGACGGGCTCAACCATCGCCAGCGCGGAGGCCGTTGCCTCTGGTGGCCGCGGCCTGCTGCTGGAGACAGCCTTGTCCTGCCAGTCGCCCGAGCTGTCCGCCTGGAGCCCACATGGCACCGCCACCCTCGCCAGCAGAACGGCCCGAACTAGCCCAGGAATCTCGGGGCAGTACATCCTTTCGCCTTGTGTTAGCGAGCCGATCTGATTACGCTGCCGCTCCCCGCTTTCCTGAGCCTTGCGGCCCACCGTGTCCCGCGTCAAGCCCCTTGGCCGATTGGCGTCAATCAAGTTGGCCGTTGAGGGGAACTGATCGCCCCCCGGTTGTCGCCGGCGACAACCGGGGGGCGATGACGCTGGAGGCGACACGAAAACTGAGCTACCCATCAGTCCGAGCCATTGCCAGCACTGACTTCCTCTGATCGGCACCAGGCGACAACCACGTTGGCCGGTTAGGCGCCGAGACCTCCGCTGAACCTTGCCCTGGAGCGCACGAGCCGGCGGACCCCACAGTCCGCCGGCTCGTGCGGAGCTCCCTACCGGGGCCTGCTTCCATCGGCGCCAGGTTGTCGCCGGACGACAATCTCCCGGGCTGTTCTCCACTTCTCTATGGCTGCTTTGGCTGTTGGCTGCCGCTGCGCCGGCTTGCCTGCGCGCGGCGGTGGCTGTCGCCGCTGATCTCGATGATGTGGCAGTGGTGCACCAGCCGGTCCACCGCCGCGACGGTCATCGAGCTGCTGGGGAAAATCTCATCCCAGGCGGTGAACGGCTGATTAGCGGTGATCAGCAGCGATCGGCGCTCGTAGCGGTGGCAGATCAGCTCAAACAGCACGCTGCTCTCCTGTTCATCCCGCCGCACATAGCCGATGTCATCGATCAGCAGCAGCGGGTAGCGATCCAGCCGCTCCAGCGCTGCCGGGAGGTTGTACTCGGCGCGGGCTTTCTGCAGCTCCTGCACCAGGCTCGTGGCCGGGTAGAAGCGGCAGGCCTGATCCAGACCGATCTGCGCCAGGGCGATGCCGACCGCCAGGTGGGTTTTGCCCACACCGCTGGGGCCGAACAGCAGCACGTTCTCGCCCCGCTGCAGCCACTCGCTCTGGCGGCTCAAGGCCTCCAGTTCCTGCCACCGGTGGGTCTCGATCCGGCCGCCATGGTCGTAGTCCGCCAGGGCCTTGCTCCAGGGCAGATGGGCCGCTCGCAGCAGCCGGTGCTGGCGGGCCTGCTGGCGTTGCTCCACCTCCTGCTCGCACAGGACATAGAGGAACTGGCTGTGGCTCCAGCCTTCCGCCTCAGCCTGCGAGGCGATGCTCTGCCAGTGGGAGCGGATCCATGCCAACCGCAGCTGCCGCAGCAGGATCGGCAGGGCGGCTTCCGCCGCCTGAGGCCGCGGGATGGAGAACAAGGAGGTCGTCATAGCTCTGCAGCGTGTGTTGGGAAATGCGTTGTGGCGGGTGGGGGCGATGGGGCGGCAGCCGGAAGCGTTGCTGCAGCGCCGCCAGCGACAGCCCCTGCCGTTGGTGGGCCTTCTCCAACCAGACCAGCACTGGCTCGTAGCCGGCCACTCGGCAGCCGACATACAGCGCCTCGACCATCAGCCGAGCGGCAGCGTCCCGATCACCGCTATTGCGCAGCTGCTGCCACAGCTGCCACCAGCGCTCATCGGGGAACAGCTCCCGCTGGTAACGGCAGTGCAGCAACGCCCGGGGTTTGCGCCTGAGCGCATCGATCAGATGCTCCAGATCAATGCTCCAGGCCCGCCCATGGCGCTCGATGCCGCCATGGAGCCGCGCCAGTTCGCAGGCGATCTGCCGGCCCAGAAGCAGCTGCAGCCGGTCGTGGAAAATCCGCACCGTCAGCCGCTGGTCGATCAGCCGCGGCGGCACCGAATACACCACCCTGCGCACCTCGATCGTGCTGGTGCGCCGCACCGTTAGCTGCTCGATGTCGTAATCGGCAAAGCGAAAGCGCGGCAACGGCCGCAGCGCCGGTTTCTCCTGCTCCAGCCGGACCAGCCGCGGTCGGTTGTATTGCTCGATCACCTCAGAGAGGAAGTCCTGATACGCCGCCAGCGATTCAAAATCGCTGCTGCCGCGCAGCAGCAGCGCCTGCTCGATCCGCCGTTTGAGATGGCCATGGGGACTCTCCACACGGCCGTTCTCATGCGCCACCCCCAGGTTGTTGCGGCTGTAGGCCAGGCCGTAATGACTGCACAGGGCGTGGTAACGGCGGGTGATGTCGGCTGAAAAACTGCCGTTGCGGTTACGGCACGCCGCCGACAACCGGTCGGTGCGCAGTTCATCTGGCACCCCACCGCAGGATGCCAGGGCGTTCTGCAACCCCTCGGAGAGAGCGACGAAACTCTCGCCGCCCTGCACCACCTGCGCATAGCTCCAGCCGCTCCATGCCAGGCGGTAGTGGAACAGCAGATGGGGGAACGCCTCGCCAGCGATCGTCACCTCCACCCCCTTGAGTTGGGTGAAGTCACAGAAGGCGATCTCGCCGGGCTCGTAGCTCAAAGGGAAGATCACCTCTGGATCCGGGCCATGCAACGCCTTCCACTCCCGCACCCGTCGCTGCAAGGTCCGTTGCAGAGGAATCCAGTCGAAATCGGGCTTCTGCCGCTGCAGGTGCTCCAGCAGAGTGATCGGTGTCAACGCTGGCGCACGTTGCAACAGCGGCACCAGCTCCTCCTCCCAGACACCCTCCAGCGGATCGGGCCGGGTGCGGCCACGGAGCTGGTTCGCCCTGGGCTGCAGCTGGTTCCTCTCAATCCGGCGGGCGCTGCGCCCTGAGATGCCAGCCGCTGCGGCAGCAGCCTCCTGGCTGCTGCCACCTCGTCGTTTCGTCATGTACAGGTTGCGTTGGTGGCTGGTCAGTGGTGCCGGCATCCCCTGGTCCCTGCGCATCGGCACCAGGGTCTCCAGCACTCACCCCACCGGCCAACGAGCTTGTCGCCGACCGGCCAACTTCATTGTCGGCGGACAGAGCAAAGCGAGCCATGCGTCAGCCCTTGCTGGTGCGAGCCGTAGGGGCATGCTGCGGAGGGGTTTCGCAA
>CAZKER010000207.1:0-4807 GCA_964551845.1 uncultured Cyanobium sp. | reverse complement strand
CGGCGGCCCCGCCCCAGCTGCAACGCGCCCTAGAGCGGCTGCTGCAGCGGCACCGCCAAGACCACGCGCTAAACGATCCAGCCGCAGTGGCGGCCTGCAGCGCTCAGGCCGATGACGCACTCGCCGGGCTGGAGGAGTGCCGGCTGGCGGTTGAACAGGTGGTGTTGCCCCACGGCCAGCCCGTAGAGCTGCTGCCACGCACCGACAGGGTGCGGCTGATGCAGGCGGAATTGGCTGACCGCTATCGGCTCCGTACCGCCGTGTTCGGCCGTGGTGTGGACCAGCGGCTGCGGGTATTTCCTGCCTGAGCTAGAAGCTGGAGCCTGCCGCGGTTGACGAAGGACCAGGCGCTATGGGTAACTATCTAGGTCCTGGTAATTCCGGACGGGCCTGCCCTTCGGGTTTGGTTCTTGCTCCTTCGGAGCGCCATTGGGTCGTCGCCAAGTGGTAAGGCAGCGGGTTTTGGTCCCGCCATTCCTAGGTTCGAATCCTAGCGACCCAGTTTTGATTCATGTTTCCCACTCCTTTTGTTGCGACTGGGTTTTGGGTTAAGCCTGGCCCCGTGATCGTTTTCGATTTTGACGGGGTTTTGATGGATGGCATGCCGGAATACTGGTGGTCGGCGCGGGCAGCAGCCCTGCAGCTGGCTCCAGATTTGGTGCTTCCCGAGCAGGCCCCGGCTGGCTTCGTCCGCTTGCGGCCCCTGATTCACAAGGGTTGGGAGATGGTGCTGATGGCGGCAGAGCTGGGCCGTCATGACTTCAATCTCGAAATGGTGCTGGCCGACTACGCCGCGGCATTGTCGGCGGCTTTGGCCCGTTGGGGGTGGGAGCCGGAGCTGCTGCAGCGGCAACTCGAGCTGGTGCGCAATGCCGCTATCGCCGCTGCGCCCGCTGCCTGGCTGGCCCGCCACCGGCTGTACCCGGGGGTGAAGGAGCGACTAGAGCGCTTGGGGCAGGAAGGGGCCGACTGGGTGGTGCTCACCACCAAGGGCGCCGCCTTTGCGGCCAGGCTGTTGGCGGCGTCGGACCTAGAACCTTCTGCCCTTTACGGCCACGAGCAGGGAAGCAAGCCCGAGGTTCTGCACCAGCTGCTGGATCAGGGTCGCCCCCTCTGGTTTGTTGAAGACCGACGCCCCACGCTGGAAACGGTGCGGGCCGACTCCCGCTTGGCATCGGTGCATTGCTTTCTGGTGAGTTGGGGGTATTTGGGTCCCCGGGACGCTGAGGCATTGCCGGATGACATCGCTTGGCTGACGCCGGAGCTGTTTGCCGCCCCCCTGGCGCACTGGCCCAAGTGAGCTAGAGTACGCTCGTACTATAAGGAATTGATACGCCGGTCCACTTTGGTGGCACTTGCTGCTCAGAGGTCGCAGGATGGCCGTCTTCCGGTTTACCTGGAGGCCGTGCCTGCGGGGCATGCCGATTTGCGGCGTGCTTCCCGTCCTGGTTTTCGTCTTTGCGGCCTGTTCCTTCGCATTTGATTGCTGTTATGCCCGCTACCCCTAACTCCTCCTCCAGCTCTTCCGTGCCCCCTGCTTCCCGCGCTTCAGCCAGCTCTTCTTCGGCTTCTGCCTCTTCTACGACTGCAACTTCGACTGCAGATAGTCGAGCCGCCGCCGAGCGAGACAAGGCCTTGGGGCTTGTTTTGAATCAGATCGAGCGCAATTTCGGCAAGGGTTCGATCATGCGCCTGGGGGATGCGTCCCGCATGCGGGTGGAAACCATCGGCACCGGTGCCCTCACCCTGGATCTGGCCCTGGGAGGGGGCTATCCCAAGGGCCGCGTAGTGGAGGTTTATGGCCCGGAGAGTTCCGGTAAGACCACCCTCACGTTGCATGCCATCGCCGAGGTGCAGAAGCGAGGTGGTGTGGCCGCTTTCGTGGATGCGGAGCATGCCCTCGACCCCGTCTATGCAGCGGCCTTAGGCGTTGACATTGAAAATCTGCTGGTCTCCCAACCGGATACCGGTGAGATGGCGCTGGAGATCGTCGACCAGCTGGTGCGTTCAGCTGCCGTGGACATCGTGGTGATCGACTCTGTGGCCGCCTTGACCCCCCGCGCTGAGATTGAAGGTGAAATGGGGGATCTGGCTGTGGGTAGCCAGGCTCGCCTGATGAGCCAGGCCATGCGCAAGATCACCGGCAACATCGGTAAATCCGGCTGCACCGTGATCTTTCTCAACCAGCTGCGCCAGAAGATCGGTGTCACCTACGGCAATCCGGAAACCACCACCGGTGGTAATGCTCTCAAGTTCTATGCATCGGTGCGCCTAGACATTCGTCGGATTCAGACCCTCAAGCGGGGCACCGAGGAGTACGGCATTCGCGCCAAGGTGAAGGTGGCCAAAAACAAAGTCGCCCCACCCTTCAGGATCGCCGAATTCGACATCCTGTTTGGCCGTGGCATTAGCACCCTGGGCTGTCTGCTCGACCTCGCCGAGGAGACCGGTGTGGTTGTCCGCAAGGGAGCTTGGTACAGCTATGAGGGCGACAACATCGGTCAGGGCCGGGACAACACGATCACCTGGTTGGAGCAAAACCCAGCCCAGGCTGAGGTGATTGAGCAACTGACTCGGCAAAAGCTCAAGGAGGGCTCTGAGGTGACCGCCAACTCCATGAAGCCTCTTGCCGCGGCTGCCAAGGCGGCTGTTGCCGCATCAGGGCTTGCTGAAGCTGGCGACAGTCTTGAAGAGCTTCCAGTGGCTAGCTGAGCGGGGTGGTTAGGGCGTGAGGCTGGGAACCTTTTGCCGCCATGGGGCTTTGGAGCGCCTGGGCGACTCGCTGCAGTTCCTGGATTGCTTCGGCGCCTTCCAGCTTCACCAGTTCGCGGCCATCGCGGGATTCCACCCAGCTGATGCCGAAATCAGACACCAGAAACCGCACCATGTGGTTGGCGTCGAGATTGGCGACGAACGAGGCCCCGTGCCCATCGCGGCCATCACCGCACACATAACAGGTGGCCGCGATGCCCCGGTCCTGAAGGCTTTTGGCGAGAGCCTGCAGGCTCATCACCAGATCGTGCACCACGGATCGGTACTGCTCGGCTAAGCGTGGAAACACGACGGCCTGGCTAATTGATCCCAATCCTAATCTTTTCTTCAGGATTTAGCGGGTCAGCCGTCGGCTAGGGACCACCAGCCGGCGGCGGGGCCGATAAAGCGCACGGTCAGCCAGAACAACACCAAGGCGGCGATGCCTATCCAGGCTCCTTTGGTGGTGAGTGCGACGAAGCGATCTGCTTGGTTGCGCGTCAGGGGCAGCCAGGGAGAAATGCGTGGTGAGGTGTCAACTTCTTTGGGGCTTTTCGGCTTGATCAGTTTGGGTGGCAGGCCCTGAATGTTGCGTCGCTTGGCTTCCCCCATGGCCTCTGCTGCTCTTGCGGATCGCTCAGGCACTCACCTTAGTGAGGCAGTAGGCGGGTGAGATTGACCCACGGTTCCAGGGCGGTCAGCACCTGGCGACCCCAGCTCCGGCCGCGCAGCCGCCCATCCAGTACAGCCAGCCGGCCAACTCCTTGGCGCCTCAGTCCAGCAACGCCAATCTGCAAACGGGTGAGGGCATCAGGCAGCAGTCCCTCACGGAACCAATCGCGCCCGCTTTGGCGCAAAGCCATTACCCGCGCAGCTGTGAGTGGATCCTCGAGGCTGGCGATCGGCAGCAGGGCGATCACGATTTGGCTGGGCAGCTGCAGTCTGGTCTGCTGCTCAAGCCACCAGCTCCAGCCAGCACAGATCACCCCATTTTCCTCTGGTGCGGTGCTCTCGTGCACCACTCGGCTGCCGAATTCCGCCGCCAGTCCACTGGCCAGGCCAAGTCGCAGGGCATCGTCATCGATCAGCACGATTGTGAGCCCGGCCTGGCCGAGTATTAGTCGACGGCTTTGGTCGAGCAGGTGCTGGCCGTAGTGGGGGCTGTTCGGCAGTGGTTGGCGCAGCGGCGCATAAAGGGGCAGGGGGTCGGCAAGGGGTGGATCGCCGAGATTCAGGCTCACTGCCGGTCGCAGCCCCAATTCACCCCCTGGCAGCAGCTGGCCCAGCAGCACCGCCCCCCGCTGCTCCAACAAGCCGCGCAGCACCGCCAGGGGCTCCAGGGGGTGGCGGTGTAGTTCCCATTGCAACAGTTGGGGATTCAGCTTGGCCCAGCTGGTCCAGCCTTCGCCGTGGGCGGCCAGCCAGGCAGGCCATGGCGCGGGCAGCGGACTCAATAGCTGCAGAAGATGGCGCAGGGGTGCTTCATCTTCTGGGGCGAGGGCCACCAGTTGGTTGGGACGGCGGGGGGCGCTGAGCACCTGGCGGTTGAGCCGTTCGTGCAGGCTCAGCAGGCTGGCCTCAGCTGCGGGCTGAGCCCGCCGCAGTTGGTCCCAATGTTGGGGTGCGACCACAACCTCCAGGGTTTGTCGCAGTAAGGAATCGAGCTGTTCCGCCTCTGGGATAATCAGTTGACGCTCCCCCAGTAACCCCTGTTGCCAGGCCGCAACCAATTGCTGATGGTTAAGAAGCCAGACGCGGGCGTCTTCTGGTGGAAGGTCGCCCTCGAAACATGGCAGGGCAATGCTTGGTTCGGCCTTTGCCAGCCTGGGCAGCTCCACCTGTAGCAGCCGTTGGCGCTGTGCATCGCCCACCACCAGGGCCAGGGGGCACTCGCTCAGAGCAAGGGGCACCAGCAGGCTGATCCACCAGCTGGGGTCGCTGCCTGGTGCCAAGCGCACCAGGGTGTGGTCGCCGCGGCGCAGGCTGCGGGCCACCAGTCGGCTGAGGCTGAGGTGGTGGGGCCAGGGGGCGCTGCCCTCCTGGCGCAGCAGGGCTT
>CAZKER010000206.1:0-11262 GCA_964551845.1 uncultured Cyanobium sp. | reverse complement strand
AGCCGCACCACGTCGGTGCCTCGATGCACACCGCCACTGGCAGCCAGATCCAGCGGCTGGCGCCCATGCAGCAGGGCGATCCAGCGCAGCGGCAGCCGCAGGTCGTGGGGGGTGCTGAGCAGCAGGTTGGGGCGCACCTCCATGGTCTCGATGTCGATGTCTGGCTGGTAAAAGCGGTTGAACAGCACCAGCCCATCAGCGCCCGCCGCCGCCAAGCGCCGGGCCATGGCGCTGAGGTTGGTGAAGAAGGGGCTGAGCTTCACCGCCAGGGGCAAGCGCACCTCGGCGCGCACCTGGCGCACGATCTCCTCCACGCCAGCCTCGATGGCAGCGCTGCTGAGCTCAGGATCGGTGGGAATCGCGTAGATGTTGAGCTCCAGAGCCGCCGCACCAGCCGCCTCGATCCGCCGCGCCGATTCCACCCAGCGGCCAGGACTGGTGCCATTGAGGCTGGCGATCACGGGCACTGCAAGGCAGCGGCTGGCCTGCTCTAAGTGGCGCAGGTAGAGGTCTTCACCGCCGTGGAAGATCGACGGCTCCGGCAGGTAGGTGAGCGCCTCGCCATAGCTATCGGCTCCGGCCATGACATGCCGGTGCAGGTCGAGCTGCTCCTGCTCGATTTGCTCCTCAAACAGCGAATGCAGCACAATCGCCGCCGCACCGGCCCGCTCCAGGGCCTGCAACTGAGCCAGCTCCTCGCTGAGGGGAGCAGCAGCGCCCACCACCAGGGGGCTGCGCAAGGCCAGGCCGAGATAGGTGGTGGAGAGATCGGGGGTCATAGCTGGCTGGTGGGTTGCTGCTGCGACAGCGCGCGATAGGTGGCCCAGCGGCATTCGAGCTCCCGCTGGGCCTGGCGCACCAGGGCCCGGGCCCGCTCCGGCTGGCTGTAGCGCAGCATGCGGAAGCGGTTTTCCTGCTCCATCGCCTCCTCCAGGGAGAGCTTTGGCGCCGGGCTGTCGAGTTGCAGGGGTATCTCGCCACGCTCAGCGCGGCGGGGGTCGTAGCGGTAGAGCAGCCAGCGGCCCGAATCCACCGCCAACTTCTGGTGCGCCATGCCCTGGGCCATGTCGATGCCGTGGGCGATGCAGTGGGAGTAGGCCAAGATCAGCGACGGCCCCGGGTAACTCTCGGCCTCCAGAAATACGCGGATGGTGTGCTCATCGCGGGCCCCCATCGCCACGCTCGCCACGTAGACGGTGCCGTAGGTCATCGCCATCAGGCCCAAGTCTTTTTTAGGGGCCGCCTTGCCGGCGGCGGCAAACTTGGCCACCGCACCCCGGGGGGTGCTTTTGGAGGCCTGGCCGCCGGTATTGGAGTACACCTCGGTGTCGAGCACCAGGGCGTTGACGTCGCGGCCACTGGCGAGCACGTGGTCGAGCCCGCCGAAGCCGATGTCGTAGGCCCAACCATCGCCGCCCACCAGCCAGACGCTGGTTTTGACCAGGGCATCGGCCAGCTCCAGCAGCTGGCGGGCCTCGGGCTGCTCCATGCCAGCCAAGCGCGCCTTGAGCTCGGCCACCCGCTGGCGCTGCTCAACGATGCCGGCCTCATCGCCTTGATCGGCACAGCGAATCCCCTCCAGGAGAGGGGGCGGCAGCTCGGCAGGCTCAAGCTGGCCCGCCAACCGCTCCAGCAGATCGAGGGCCATCTGGCGCTGCTGGTCGCGCGCCACCCGCATCCCATAGCCGAACTCGGCGTTGTCTTCAAACAGGGAATTGCTCCAGGCCGGCCCGCGCCCCTCGGCGTTGGCGCTCCAGGGCGTGGTGGGCAGATTGCCGCCGTATATCGAACTGCAACCGGTGGCGTTAGCGATCAGCATCCGATCGCCGAACAGCTGGGAAGCGAGCTTGAGGTAGGGCGTTTCGCCGCAGCCGCCGCAGGCGCCGGAAAACTCGAAGAGCGGCTGCTGCAGCTGCTGTTGACCGATCTTGTGCAGGTTGAGATCGGCGCGGGGCACCTCGGGCAGCTGCAGGAAGAAATCCCAGTGGCCCCGTGCCTGCTCACGCAGGGGCCGCTGCGGCGCCATGTTGATCGCCTTGCGCTTGGGCTCGCTGCGGTCGCGGGCGGGGCACACCTCAACGCACAGGGAGCAGCCGGTGCAGTCTTCGGCGGCCACCTGGATGGTGAAGGTTTGCCCGGCAAAGGCGGGGTCGCGGGCGGGGGCGGTGCGGAAGCCCTCGGGGGCAGCGGCGAAGGCTTCCGGGGCGTCCACCTTGGCGCGAATCACCGCGTGGGGGCACACCAGCACGCACTTGCCGCACTGCACGCACAGGTCCGTTTCCCACACCGGCACCTCAGCGGCGATGTTGCGCTTCTCCCAGCGGGCCGTGCCCACCGGCCAGGTGCCATCGCAGGGCAGGGCGCTCACCGGCAGGGCGTCGCCGCGGCGCTCGAGCATCGGCCCGATCACCTCGCGCACAAAATCGGGCGCCCCACTGAGCCGGTCCTCCCGCAATGGCTCCGGTCCGGAGTCGCCGAGGCTCGACCAATCGAGGGGCAGCAGGTGCTCGAGGCTGGCGTCAAGGGCAGCCAGGTTCATCGCCACCACGGCCTCACCCTTACGGCGATAGCTGGTTTCGATCGAGTGGCGAATCCGGGCGAGGGCCTCCTGGCGCGGTAACACGCCGCTGAGGGCAAAGAAGCAGGCCTGCATCACGGTGTTGATGTGGGGGCCCATGCCCGCCTGGCGAGCAACTTGGTAGGCATTGATCTGCTGCACCTGAATCCCCTTGCTGCGGATCTGAGCGCGCAGGGCTTCCGGCAGCCGCGCCCAGGTGTCTGCTGGCGCAAAGGGGCTATTGAGCAGAAACACGCCGCCGGGCTCGATGCCGGCCAGCAGATCGAAGCGCTCGACAAAATCCCACTGGTGGCAGGCCACGAAGGTGGGCCGCTGGATCAGGTAGGTGGAGCGGATCGGCTGGGGCCCAAAGCGCAGGTGCGACACCGTGACCGAGCCCGACTTTTTGGAGTCGTAAACGAAATAGCCCTGGGCATACAAATCCGTGCCCTCGCCAATGATCTTGATGGCCGCCTTGTTGGCCCCCACCGTGCCATCGGAGCCAAGGCCGTAAAACACGGCACGCACCTCAGCTGCGTCGGTATGGAAGTTGTTGTCGAGGGGCAGGGAGCGATGGGTGAGGTCATCGTCGATGCCCACCGTGAAGTGATTGAGCGGACGGGGCTGGCCAGCTGCCAGCAGGGGCCGCAAATGATCAAATACCGCCTTCACCATCGCCGGGGTGAACTCCTTCGACGACAGCCCGTAGCGACCGCCCAGCACCGCCGGCAGTGGTGCACCTCCATGCACAGCCGCCCACTCCTCGGCCAGGGCTGCCACCAGATCTAGGTAGAGGGGCTCGCCGGCGGCGCCGGGCTCCTTGCAGCGATCGAGCACGGCGATCGCCCGGGTGCTGGCCGGCAGCGCCTCCACCAGCAGCCGGGCCGCAAACGGCCGAAACAGGCGCACCTTCAGCACCCCCACCCGCTCGCCGGCGGCCTGCAGCGCCTCGGCCGTTTCAATGGCGGTCTCGCAGCCGGAGCCCATCAGCACCAGCACCCGTTCGGCAGCGGCGGGGCCGACGTAGTCGTAGGGGCGGTAGTGGCGACCGCTGAGCTCGCCAAAGCGCGCCATCGCCTCGAGCAGCTGGTCTGGTGCCGCGTCGTAGAAGCGGTTCACCGATTCGCGCGCCTGGAAGTAGACGTCGGGGTTTTGGCTGGTGCCGCGGATCACCGGGCGGTTGGGGCTGAGGGCGCGGGCCCGGTGGGCGCTGATCTCCGCCGCGGGCATCAACTCGAGCAGCTGGCCGTCGCTGAGCGGCTCGATCTTCTGGATCTCGTGGGAGGTGCGAAAGCCATCGAACACGTGCAGGAACGGCAGCCGGCTGCGCAGGCTGAGCCGGGCGGCCAGGGCGGCAAAGTCGCCGGCCTCCTGCACCGAAGCCGAGCAAAGAATCCCGCAACCGCTGCCGCGGGTGGCCATCACGTCGCTGTGATCGCCAAAGATCGACAGGCCCTGGGCCGCCAGGGAGCGGGCCGCCACGTGCAGCACCGCCGGGGTGAGCTCCCCTGCCAGCTTGTAGAGGTTGGGGATCATCAACAGCAGCCCCTGGCTGGCCGTGAAGGTGGTGGTGAGCGCCCCTGCCTGCAGGGCGCCGTGCACCGTGCCGGCAGCACCCGCTTCGCTCTGCAGCTCCACCACCGACGGCACCGTGCCCCAGAGGTTGGGCCTGCCCTCTGCGGCCCAAGCATCAGCCCACTCGCCCATCGGCGAAGCCGGCGTAATCGGGTAGATGGCGATCACCTCATTGAGGCGGTAGGCCACTCGGGCCACGGCCTCGTTGCCATCAATCGTGAGCTGGGGGCTGCTCATGGCGCCTCGGCGGGATCGTCATCGAGCACGACGCTCAGGGCCATGCCCACATGCACCAGCACCCGGTCGCCCACCACGGCCTCCGGCAGGCAGGCCAGGCTCACCCACTGGCGCACGCCACCAAAATCCACCTCGGCCTGGCGCCACAGCTCCGCGTCTGGGCCGGCATCCACCGACGAACCGGTGATCGTCAAGATCAGGCCGGGGGTGGCCAGGCACATGGGTAGGCCTCCACGCTTTTCTTCGTTATAGGGAGATCGGCTAGAGCTGCCCAAAGCTGGCCCAGGGCCAGACCGCCGTCGTTACTGGGCAGCTGCTCAGCCCAGCGGGGCACCAAGCCCGCTGCGCGCAGGGAGGCGCTGGTGCGCTCCAGCAGCAGGCGGTTCTGGAAGCAGCCACCGGCCAGCAGCACCGTGGTGGCGCCAGCGCGTGCAGCTGCCTGAGCCGCGGCACCGGCCAGGCCTGCGGCCAGGGAAGCGTGGAAGCAGACGGCGCGCTCCTGCGGCGCCACGCCTGCCGCACCCGTCTCCAGCAGCCCCTGCAGCAGGGGCTGCCAGTCGAGCCAGCCAAGCTGCAGCCCAGCAGCCGGCAGCAGCGGCATGGGCAGCGGGGCCCTGCCTCCTGGCTGCTGGGCATGCAGCGCCAACCCCTCCAGCAGCAGCCCCGCTTCCCCCGCAAAGCTGCTGCGCTGGCACAGATCCAGCAGGGAAGCCACCGCGTCAAACAGACGACCGGCACTGGAGCACAGCGGGCTGTTGCAGCCGCTGGCAATCGCCTGCAGCAGCAGCTGCCAGTCGCCGGGGGTGAAAGCAGCCTGGCAAGCAGCGGCCCCCGGATGGCTCAGGGCCGCCGGGCCCCCGGCAGCCAGCAAGCCCAGGGCAGCGCGGCGTGGTTCGCCCATGGCGCGCTCGCCGCCGGGCAGGGGGAAGGGGCGCAGGCAGGCCCAACGCTCAGCCCCGCTGGCCGTGAGCCACAGCAGCTCGCCGCCCCAAAGCTTGTGGCCGCACGCCTCGGCCGGCTCGCCGTAGCCGAGGCCATCGCAAGCCCACACCAGCAGGGGCAGCGGCAGGCCGTGCTCAGCCGCCACCGCCAGGCCGTGGGCGCGGTGGTGCTGCACCAGCTGCAACGGCAGCCCCTGGCGCCGGGCCGCCGACGCGGCCAGCTGGTGGCTCCCGTAGCCGGGATGGCCATCGCACGCCAAGGCATCAAGCCCGGGGCCGTGGCGCGCCAGCAGCTGCTCAAGCCCCTCGCTCAACAGCTGCTGCGGCAGGGGCCCAGCCATATCACCCAGCAGCGGCGCCAGCCACACCCGGCCGCCCAGTGCCAGGGCCGGCGCACTCTTGAGATCGCCGCCGGCGGCCAGGGCGGTGCCCGGCGGCGCCCGCAGGGCCAAGGCCTGGGGGGCGTAGCCGCGGGCGCGGCGCAGCAGCACCGGGCGCGCTTCGATCACCTGCAGGACCGAGTCGTCGAGGCGACGGGCGATCGGACGGTTGTGCAGCAGGAAGCCATCGGCGATGCCGGCGAGACGCTCCAGGGCCTCGGCCGGATCCAGGCACAGGGGCTCGCCGCTGCGGTTGCCGCTGGTGGCCACCAGGGGGCGGCCGAAACCCTGCGCCAGCAACTGGTGCAGAGGCGAGGCAGGCAGCATCACCCCCAGGGCAGCGCTGCCGGGGGCCACACCGGCGTAGGGCTGGCGCTTGCCTGCCAGGAGCCGCAGCAGCACGATCGGCGCCGCCGGGTGCTGCAGCTGGAGCAGTTCTGCTGCAGACAACTCCACCGCTGCAGCGATCTGCTCCAGATCGGCTACCAGCAGGGCCAGGGGCTTGGCCGGCCGCTGCTTGCGCTGACGCAGCCGGGCCACCGCCGCCCCGTTGCTGGCATCCACCAGCAACTGGAAGCCGCCCACCCCCTGCAGCGCCAGGATCCCGCCCGCCGCCAGCAGGGCCAGGGCCGCCACCAGCGGATCCGCACCCCCGTTCCCGGCCCCCTGCCACTGCAGCCGGGGCCCGCAGGCGGGGCAGCCGATCGTTTCGGCGTGGAAGCGGCGATCGCCGGGGTCGTCGAACTCCCGCTGGCAGGCAGGGCAGAGCGGAAAGTCGGCCAGGGTGGTGTGGGCGCGGGCGTAGGGCTCGGCCGTGGCGATCGAATAGCGCGGCCCGCAGTGGCTGCAGCTGATAAACGGGTAGCGGTAGCGGCGGTTGCCAGGGTCGGCCAACTCCGCAAGGCAGATGGGGCAGGGGGCCAGATCAGCGGCAAGGCACGGGGCGATCAGGCCGGGGCCCAGGGGTTGGGCGGTGGCGGCGGCGATGCGCAGGCCAGGCGGCGCCGGAACGCGGGGCGGAAGCCACTCGGGCTCCAACGGCTCCAGAGCGCCGGGGGGCTGCAACGCCTCGGGCAAGCGCCGCACCAGCAGCTCCAGCGAGCGGCGCTCCCCCTGCAACTCGAGCCGCACGGCGCCAGCGACGTTTTCCACCTCGCCCACCAGCTGCAACTCGGCCGCCAGGCGATGCACCAGCGGCCGGAAGCCCACGCCCTGCACCACCCCGCGGCACCAGAGGCGCAGCCGGGCCGCACTCATCGCGCCAGGGCAACGATCAGGGCGTCGAGGCCGGCGCCGCTGCGGGCCGAGGTTTCCAGCACGCGGGCGTGGGGGGCGACTCGGGCGATGGCGGCGTGGGCAGCGGCGCGATCGAAGCCCACCGCCTCGGCCAGGTCGATCTTGGTGATCAGCACCAGATCGGCGCCGTGAAAGATCGGCGCATACTTGAGCGGCTTGTCTTCTCCCTCGGTGGTGGAGAGCAGCACCACCCGCAGGCTCTCGCCGAGGTCGTAGGCGCCTGGGCACACCAGATTGCCGACGTTCTCGATCACCAGCAGCTCGAGCTGCTCAAGGGCGATGCCCTGGTGGTGGAGGCGGTGCAACCCCTCCACCACCATCGGCGCCTCCAGGTGGCAGGCCTGCCCGGTGGTGATCTGCACCGCCGGCACCCCGGCGGCCTGCAGGCGACGGGCGTCGTTGTCGGTGGCCAGATCGCCCACGATCACCGCCAGGCGGGTGGCCGGGCCCTCGGCGCATCCCTGGCTCCGGGCGAGGGCTTCCAGCAGGGCGGTTTTACCCGAGCCAGGCGAGGAGAGCAGGTTCACCACCGTGACGCCTGCGGCTTCGAAGCGCTGGCGCAGGGCGGCGGCTTGGGCATCGTTGCGCTGCAGCAGGGCCGTGTGCAGGGGCAGCTGGCGGGGGGCGGCTTGGGTGGCGGGTTCAGGGGCCGGCTGTCCGCAGGCGCAATCGCGGCACATGGGGACACGGGGCTGGGTCCGCCTTCAGGCTAGGAGGGCTTGATGGTGCGGGCCGCATCATCACCAAACGTCTAAAACGATGCACTGACAAGCTCCTCGATGCGCACCACCGTCACGCTGGACGACGCGCTCCTGGCCCAGGCCCAGGAGCTGTGCGGGCAGTTGAAGCACAGTGCGCTGCTCAAAGAAGCCCTGCAGGCCCTGGTGCAGCGGGAAAGTGCCCGGCGCCTGGCCGCCCTGGGCGGCAGTGAGCCCAGCCTGGAGCCGATTCCCCGGCGGCGGAGCAGCCTTTGATCCTCGTCGACACCTCTATGTGGGTGATCGGCGAACTCGCCTGCGGCAACCTCCGGAATCGCCGGCAGGTGCTTGACCTGCTCCAGGGCTTGCCTGCGGCCACGGTGGCCAGCGACTCGGAAGTCTTGATGATGATTGAGCGGCACCACCTGATGGGGCGTGGCATCGGCCACGTCGATGCCCACCTGTTGGCTGCGGC
Organism: uncultured Cyanobium sp.; assembly: GCA_964551845.1. Taxonomy (GTDB): domain Bacteria; phylum Cyanobacteriota; class Cyanobacteriia; order PCC-6307; family Cyanobiaceae; genus Cyanobium_A. The sequence goes on along the minus strand of CAZKER010000206.1, from coordinate 3,103 downwards.
ACGGCTGTCCGGCTGCCCCCTCTGGACCCAGGACCGACGCCTGGCGGAGATGGCGGTGGGCTGACCAGCGAGAGCAGCGCCTTCAGCCAGGCCGCTGCAGCCGCTGCAGGCGCAGCCGACTCACCGAGGCCACGGCCTCGAAGTCGGCATCGAAGCTCACCAGCACGGCGTTGTGGTGCAGAGCCACAGCGGCCACCAGCAGGTCGAGGCTCAGCACCGTGCGGCCGATGGCACGGCAGGCCTGGCCCAGGGCAATCGCCTGCTGCCACAGGTCTGGCGGCGTGGGCAGAGAGGGCAACGTGGCGAACTGGGCCTCCAGCAGCTGGGCCTCCTCCGGGCGGGCCGAGCGCAGCAGCTCAAAGCGCACCGGCTCAGCGAGATGGGCCGCTGGATCGAGCACAAACGGGGCGATGAACTGCTTCAAAGCCAGCGGGCTCCGCGCCCGGGTGAAGTCGATCCAGAGACTGCTGTCGAGCAACAGCGTCATCGGGCCAGCGCCTGATCTCGCTCCTGGTCGCGACGTCGATCAGCCTCGAAACGCTCCAGCTCCACCCCCCACTCACCGCTGAGGAAACGCTGGGCGATGCGGGCGCGTCGATGCTGCTGCAGAGCCTCCTCCATCAGCCGGCGAATGGCAGGCCCCTTCTTGCGCTCACCCGTGAGCTCAAGGACTTCAACCATCTCTGCTTCGGAAAGCTCAACCGTCACTTTCATACTTTGAAGCAGCAATAATCAGATTTTGCCACGGGCATGGCAAGGGATCAAGCGCCACCTCACACCACCTCCAGGGCCAGCAGCCGCAGGTCGCGGCCGCGCAGCAGATGACGGCTGATCGCGCCGCAACGGGGGCAGTCGCAGCAGCCATCGGGGGCGGGGAAGGGGGCGTTGCAGGCGGCGCAGTGGCATTCGGCGGGTTCGCGCTCGATGCGCAGCTCGGCGGCGGCAGCGATCGTGCCGGCCATCACCACCGGGAAGGCGAAGCGCAGGGCTTCGAGTTCCACCCCCGCCAGCTCGCCCACCCGCAGGCTGATCGCCGTGATGCGGGTGGCGCCCTCAGCGCGGGCCGCCGCCAGGGCCTGATCGCGCAGCGCTTCCATCAGGCTCAGCTCATGCATGGCGCGCCAGCCACTGGTGCAGCAGCGCCCGGGCGGCAGGCAAGGCGGCCTGCAGCCCAGCCGAGAGCGTGGTGCCGTGCTCAAACGCGTAGGCCGGCACCCGCAGCAGCTGCCCCCCGGGGGCGCGGCCGTAGAGGGCCTGGCTGATGGCGAGCAGCTGGGCGGGCTCGAGCCGGTGGCTGCCGGCCGCACCGTTGGCGGCCCCGGCAGCCGGGCTGATTTCGGTGAGCTGGGGGCTGGCGCCAGCAGGCGCCAGCCAGGCATCGATGAACAGCACCGCCTCCAGCTCGGCCAGCTCCGCCGCCAGCTCCGGGGTGAGCTGCTGCACGCTGCGGCCGCCCACCTGGTCGGCCAGCAGCGCGCCGATGCCGTCGTCGCCGCGGAGGGGATTGCCGATGCCGATCACCAGGGGGCTCTGCCGGTGGCGCCGCTCCATGGGCCTGGGGGTGGCGAGAGCCCCAGTGTGACCCGGAGTTTGCACTGTTGGTGCCGGCACGAGGCACAAGCTGCCATGGCTGCGCTGGAGCCCATGGGAGGCGCCGCGCCCAGCGGCCTGATGCAGAAAAAATCGGCCCTCCAATGCAGGAAAAGTCGGCCAGCTGATGCAGGAAAAAACGAGCCCCTGCGGGACAACCTGGCCGGCTGATGGTCAGGTAGCCGAACCCATCTCAGAGATTGAGACTCAGGGATTCAGAAGGTTTTCAAGGCTCTCGCCACCCGGTAGTCGATAGATCCCGAAGTCGCGTCGATCGAGGGTCGCAATACGGCGGATCCCATGCTGCTGGGCCACCCAGAGCAGGGAAGCATCCGCCAGGTCCATGGGCAGGTCGCCGTACTGACGCATCCAGGTGGCCATCAACTCCAGGGCGGATCCACCGAGCTCCGCAAGGTTCAGACCACCGGCCGACACCCAGGAGAGGAAGCGCGGTGCCACATCCGCAGGGATCAGATGGCAGACCTCTGTCAAAACCGGCCAGGTGGACACGAAAGCCCCCTGATGCCGCTGAAAGAACTCAGCACAGGCCCCATGGTCCTGATCACTGCGATCGAACCAGGCAACCAGCGGACCGGTGTCAAGCAAGGTGGCGCCGCGAAACAGGGAACGACTCACGGCTGCGGCCCGATCTGCCGTTCTCGCTTGTGCTGATGACTCAACTTCTGACGGAGCAGAGCGGCATGGTCCCTTCCCCTGCTGGTGGTGCCGCTGTCCGGAGTGTTGCTTGAGAAGCTGCCGACCAGGCCGAAGCGCTCCGCCAGGGCTGCCGGGCTGGTGGATTGCTGCTGCAGCAGAGCAAGGCCGGCCTTGACAACCTCGCTTTGGCTGAGGCCGAGGGCTTGGCAGAGGTTGTCGAGCCTTGCCTCACTTACGTCATCGAGGCGCACTGAGATAGTCCGCATATCATCATCCCGGACGTATTACGAACATATTACGAGCCTTGGGGCTGGTGTACTGCGCTCTCCACTGGCAAAACCAGGCTTACCTACGCGATCCTTTCGGTGGCCGCGGCGAACCCAAGCCCCTGCGGGAAACAATGCCCTGCTGCTGGTCGAGCACTACAGCACAGGCTGGCCGGTGCTGATCGCCTGCTCCACGATGTCGGCGGCACGGGCCACCCCACCGGAGGTAGCGATGGCCTGCTGCAGCCGTTGGGCGTTGGTGCGGTAGCTGGGATCGCCCCACACCTGATCGATGGCGGCCCGCAGCCGCGGCACCGACGCCCGCTTGAGCGGCACCACCGCGCCGCTGCCGCTCCAGGCCACCCGGGCAGCTACGCCGGGCTGGTCGTTGGCGATCGGGATCGCCACCATCGGCACACCGCAGCTGAGCGACTCGAGCACGGTGTTGAGGCCGGCATGGGTGATGGTGAGGGCAGCAGGGTGATAAAGCCAGCCGGTGTTCACCGGCGGCACGGCGGGGTCGGGATTGAGCAGCAGGGCGCAGCTGAGGCTCACAAACGGCAGATCGAGCACATGGGCCACGGTGCCCC
>CAZKER010000205.1:0-15720 GCA_964551845.1 uncultured Cyanobium sp. | reverse complement strand
CAGTAGGCCGGCGGCCTCAAGAAAGTCCCCCAACTCGGGCTGGTTGCTGTCGGGTTCCATGGGAGTAGGGCAGGCGAAGCACCGCTAAGGCGCACCAACCCCCTTCTAAACGAATCCCACTACCGCTACGGTCTGGCCGGTTACCCCAGTCCGGTTAGCGGAGGCCGACGTGCTCACGGGACTGCGCCTCAGCAACATCGCCCTGATTGAGCGGCTGGAGCTCAGCTTTAGCGAGGGCTTCACGGTGTTGACCGGTGAGACGGGTGCTGGCAAGTCGATCCTGCTTGACGCTCTCGATGCCTTGCTGGGCGGTGCCCAGGGCAGCGCCGGCGCCAGGCTGCTGCGCCGCGGCGCCGACCGCGGCACGATTGAGGCCAGCTTCAGCCTCTCCCCCCCCTTGCAGGCCTGGTTGCATCAGCAGGAGCTGGAGGTTGAGGAGGATGAACTGCTGGTGTCGCGCGAGTGGCGCCTCATAGAGGAGCGACTCAGCAGCCGTAATCGCCTTAATGGCGTGGTGGTGAGCCGGGCCCAGGTTCAGGAGCTGCGTCCCCTTCTGCTCGATCTCACTGTGCAGGGCCAAACCCAACAGCTGTCGCGGCCTGGCCAGCAGCGCCGTTGGCTGGATCGCTTTGCTGGCGCAAGCTTTCAGCTCCTGTTGGAGCCGGCAGCGGCAGCCTGGCGCCATTGGAAACAGGCTGCCGCTGCGTTGGAGCAGGCCCGCAGTCATTGGGAGCAGCAGCAGCAGCAGCGCGCTGCCCAGGAGCAACTGCTGGCCGACCTGGAGGAGGCCCAACTTGAAGATCCCCAAGAGATCCAGCAGCTTCAGAACGAGGAAAATCGCCTCGCCCATGGGGTGCGGCTGCAGGAAGGGGTGATGGGTTTGCTGGGCCGCTTGGTGGAGGGGGCAGAGCAGGCGCCTTCGGTGTTGGACCACCTGGCAGTTTGCGAACAGGAGCTACTGCAGATGGAGGCTTTAGATGTCACTGTCGGCGAGCTGCGCAGCCGCTGCAGTGATGGTTTGGCGGCCTTCCAGGATCTGGCTCGCGATCTGGATCGCTACGGATCTGGTCTCGAGAGTGACCCAGAAAACCTGGCGACGTTGCAGGAGCGCATGGCTCAACTCAAGACCCTGGAGCGGCGCCATGGCCAGGAGTTAGCCGGCTTGATCGCCCTGCGCGATCGCCTGCGGGAGCAGTTGGCCCCTGGCGGCGGCGAAGCTTCCCTGGAGGCCCTAGAGCTGGTGGAGCAGCAAGCTCGCCAGCTCCGTGACCAGGCCAATGCCTCTCTCACGGCCGCCCGACGCCAGGCCGCCGCTGCTCTGGAGCAGCAACTGATGCAGGCATTGCGGCCGATGGGTCTGGCCAATGTGCGTTTCGCGGTGGCGATTGCGCCGGCGCCAGCGGGGGAGGAGGGGGCCGATGCGGTGCAGTTCCAGTTTTCCGCCAACCCGGGTGTGCCTCTGGCTCCCTTGGCTGAGGTTGCTTCAGGCGGTGAGATGTCGCGCTTTCTACTGGCGCTGAAAACCTGTCTGGCCGCGGCAGACCAGCACGTCACCCTGCTTTTCGATGAGATCGACACGGGCGTGAGTGGTCGGGTGAGCGGCGCCATGGCCGAGTTACTGGGGCGCCTGGCCAAGCAGCGCCAGGTGTTTTGCGTCACCCACCAACCCCTGGTGGCCGCCGCGGCAGATCACCACTTCCGCGTTTCCAAGCAGGTGTTGGAGGGGGTCACCCACACGCGGGTGTCCCAGCTGCGGGACACTCAGGCCCGCCAGGCCGAGCTGGCTGAACTGGCGGGCGGCGATTCCGGCGAGGCCCGTAGCTATGCCGCCAGCCTGCTGGATCAGCACGGTCGCTAGAACCTCTCCAGCACTGCTTTATACCCATGGCAAGGGGGAGCATCCGTAGACTTGCTAGTTCATGAGCCGTCTGGATGCCCCGCGCCAAGAGCTCTGCAGCTTCTAGCTCTGCCACCAATGGTGCAGCCGCTGGCAGAACCCTCGCCCAGACCGTTCACGAAAAGGCCCTTGACCCGAGCCGCGTGCTCAGCGGCGGCTCCTTTGAGGACGTGATTCGGGTGCGGGGCGCCCGTCAGCACAATCTCAAAAACGTTGACCTCACCATCCCGCGTAATCGCCTGGTGGTGTTCACCGGCGTGAGCGGTAGCGGCAAGAGCTCGCTGGCCTTCGACACGATCTTTGCCGAGGGCCAGCGCCGCTACGTCGAGAGCCTTTCGGCCTATGCGCGCCAGTTTTTGGGCCAGGTGGACAAGCCCGATGTGGATGCGATCGAGGGGCTTTCGCCAGCCATTTCGATCGACCAGAAATCCACTAGCCACAATCCCCGCTCCACCGTTGGCACGGTGACGGAGATCCAGGACTACCTGCGCCTGCTATTCGGCCGGGCTGGGGAACCCCATTGTCCCCAGTGCGACCGCTCGATCCGGCCCCAGACCATCGACGAGATGGTGGATCAGATCCTGGCTTTGCCGGAGGGCACCCGCTATCAGTTGCTGGCGCCGGTGGTGCGGGGCAAGAAGGGCAGCCACGTCAAGCTGCTGGGCGGTCTGGTAGCCGAGGGCTTTGCGCGGGTGCGCATCAACGGCGAAGTGCGCGAACTCGCCGACAACATCGAGCTGGATAAAAACCACGCCCACAACATTGAGGTGGTGGTGGATCGCCTGGTGGCACGCGAGGGGGTGCAGGAGCGACTCACCGATTCGCTGCGCACCGCCCTTAAGCGGGGTGATGGCCTGGCCCTAGTCGAGGTGGTTCCCAAGGCTGATGAGGCGCTGCCCGAGGGGGTTGAGCGGGAGCGGCTCTATTCCGAAAACTTCGCCTGCCCGGTGCATGGCGCCGTGATGGAGGAGCTTTCGCCCCGGCTGTTTTCTTTCAACAGCCCCTATGGCGCCTGTCCCGATTGCCACGGCATTGGCCATCTACGCAAGTTCACTCCCGAGCGGGTGGTGCCTGATCCCTCCTTGCCGGTTTACGCGGCGATTGCACCTTGGGCCGATAAGGACAACTCCTACTACTTCTCTCTGCTCTATTCGGTGGGGGAGGCGTACAAGTTTGAGATCAAGACGCCCTGGAATCAACTAAGCGCCGAGCAACAGGAGGTACTGCTGCATGGCAGCCAGGAGCCGATCACAATTCAGGCCGACAGCCGCTATCGCAAGAGCGCCGGCTACGAGCGGCCGTTTGAAGGGATCCTGCCGATCCTGGAGCGCCAGCTGAGCGATGCCAGCGGTGAATCGGTGCGCCAAAAGCTGGAGAAGTTTCTTGAGCTGGTGCCCTGCGCCACTTGCCACGGCCTGCGTTTGCGGCCTGAAGCGCTGGCGGTGCGGGTGGGCCCCTATGCAATCCACGAGCTCACGGCGGTGAGTGTCGGCGAAACCCTGCGCCGAATCGAGTCGCTGATGGGGGTGGGCGAGAGCGAGGGGGCTGTTCCGTTGCTCAATCCTCGTCAGATCCAGATCGGCGATTTGGTACTGCGGGAGATCCGGCTGCGCTTGAAGTTTCTGCTGGATGTGGGACTCGATTATTTGAGCCTGGATCGGCCAGCCATGACCCTCAGCGGAGGTGAAGCACAGCGAATTCGTCTTGCCACTCAGATCGGCGCTGGCCTCACGGGGGTGCTCTACGTGCTCGATGAGCCGAGCATCGGCCTGCACCAGCGTGACAACGACCGGCTGCTTAATACCCTGCTGAAGCTGCGGGATCTAGGTAATACCTTGATCGTGGTGGAGCACGACGAAGACACGATTCGTGCTGCCGACTATGTGGTGGATATCGGCCCGGGGGCTGGGGTACACGGCGGCCACATCGTGGCAGAGGGCAGCTTTGAGGATTTGCTGGCTGCAGAGGATTCCCTTACTGGGGCCTACCTGAGTGGCCGCCGCTCGATTCCGACCCCAGCGGAGCGGCGTAGTAGCGGTAGCCGTCGACTCACGATGGTGGATTGCGAGCGCAACAATCTCGCCGGTTTTGATGTGGAGATTCCACTGGGGAGGCTGGTGTGCGTCACCGGGGTGAGCGGCAGCGGCAAGAGCACCCTTGTGAATGAGCTGTTGCATCCGGCCCTAGAGCACCAGCTGGGCATGAAGGTGCCATTTCCGCCTGGTTTAGGTGAGCTGCGCGGCATCAAGGCGATCGACAAGGTGATCGTGATCGATCAATCACCGATCGGTCGTACGCCCCGCTCCAACCCTGCCACCTACACGGGGGCTTTTGACCCGATTCGCCAGGTGTTTGCTGCCACGGTGGAGGCCAAGGCCCGCGGCTATCAGGTGGGTCAGTTCAGTTTCAACGTGAAGGGTGGCCGTTGTGAAGCTTGTAGCGGCCAGGGTGTGAATGTGATCGAGATGAACTTCCTGCCGGATGTGTATGTGCAGTGCGATGTATGTAAGGGCGCTCGCTATAATCGCGAAACTCTTCAGGTGACCTACAAGGGTCACACCATTGCTGATGTGCTGGAGATGACGGTGGAGCAGGCCGCCGATGTGTTCTCAGCCATCCCCCAGGCCGCCGATCGATTGCGCACCTTGGTGGATGTGGGATTGGGCTACGTGAAGCTCGGCCAGTCAGCTCCCACCCTTTCTGGGGGTGAAGCTCAGCGGGTGAAATTGGCCACTGAGCTTTCCAAGCGGGCTACCGGAAAAACCCTTTATCTGATCGACGAACCCACCACCGGCCTCAGCTTTTTTGACGTGCATAAATTGATGGATGTGATGCAACGACTGGTAGACAAGGGCAACTCGATCCTGGTGATTGAGCACAATCTCGATGTAATCCGCTGTGCCGATTGGATTGTGGACCTTGGTCCAGAAGGGGGAGATAAGGGAGGAGAAATCGTGGTTACTGGCACCCCAGAGGAGGTTGCCGAACATCCCAGCAGTCACACGGGCAGGTATCTCAAGCAGGTGCTGGAGCAGCATCCTCCTGAGGTTGTAGTTGCTTGAAGCAGCACCAATCTCAGGGCTCGGGCTGTTCGCTGCCAGCCCCGGCGTAATGGCTATTGCCGTTGGGCATCCAGTAGCTCAGGTCGTTGTGCCAGAACAGGCGGCCAGGAAGTTGCTGGGTGCTCAGTTTGGTGCTGGCCATCGCGGAGATCAGTTGGCCCATCTCCACTGGCGAGAGATCGGTTTTGAAGTCTTCGCCGGCGACTTTCAGCAGTTCTGGTAGCTGGGCCAGGGTGGAGGGTTGGGCCAGTTTGCGAAAAACTTGGGCCAGCACTAGCTTTTGACGCTCCATGCGCCCCAGGTCCCCCATCTCGTCATGGCGGTAGCGCAGGAAGCCCTCCAGTTGCTCCCCTTTCAGCACCTGCAGGCCCGGGTAGAGGTCGATGTAGAGGTTCTGGGCGTTGTCGACGTAATACATCCGCTTAGGCACGTCTACTTCCACGCCGCCGATCGCAGCGGCCAAGTGCTCCACAGCGCGCAGATTTACCCGCACGTAGCGATCCACCGGAGCATTCAGCAGGCTGGAGAGCTCCTGCTTCAGGGTGCTCATACCACCGAAGGCATAGAGGGCATTGGCCTTGATTACGCCGAATTCGGTCGATTCGACAAAGGTGTCGCGCGGCACCTGGGTGAGCTGGGTGACACCGTCCTTGAGTTGCACCGTGAACATCACATCGGTGTTTTCGCCCACCTTGTCTGTGCCGATGACCAGAACGCGCCGATTGCCGATTCCTAATGGGTTGATCAGGCTGGTGAGCTGACTGGGTGCCTGCAGCAACGCTGCTAATGCTCCAGAGGCCATTTGGGGCAGGGGTCCGGCAAGCCCGTAGCCCAGGCTGATACCCAGTACGAAGGCGAGAACTGGGGGCTTGCGGCGTCGAGGGTTCGGCGGTGTCTCGGGTTTGGGGTTGGTGGTCGGCGTTGTTTGACGTTGCTCGCGGCGGTTGCGCAGGTCAGTGACCACAGCCCCGCGGCTGCTTTCGCGTCGGCTGCGACGCGGGCGGGGCTGGGCCTGGCTCATGTCGGTTCCTATCTTGCGCACCTTACGGGTCGGATCCCTGCCGCACCAGGGGGTAAGCGCCGCTTGCTCAGCTGGAATCCCGCACCTGGATGCAGGCAGCTGCCGTGTCTGCCTTGCGTCGGGCTTCCTCCTCACTATGGCCGCAGGCCAGGGCTACGCCCATGCGCCGCTGGGGGCGGGCTTCCGGTTTGCCAAATAGCAGCACCTCCGTATCCGCCTCGCTGAGGGCCCTGCCTACGCCCTCATAGGAGACCGGCGCACCGGTGCTTTCGGCGAGAATCACCCGGCTGGCGGCCGCTCCCAGGCTGCGGATCGTTGGTATTGGTAAGCCCAGCACCGCCCGCAGGTGCAGTTCGAATTCGCTCAGGTTCTGGCCCACCAGCGTTACCAGGCCGGTGTCATGGGGGCGCGGCGAGAGCTCGGAGAACACCACCTCAAGCTCACCCGCTTGATCGGATTCGCTGTTGGGCTTTTGGCACAGGAAGAACTCCACACCAAACAGGCCGGCGCCACCCAGGTTGTCGGTGATGCTGAGGGCCATCGCCTGGGCGTCCGCCAGGGCCTGGACCGGCATCTTGGCTGGCTGCCAGCTGCACTGATAGTCGCCGCGCTCCTGGATGTGGCCAATCGGCGGGCAGAACAGCGTGGGCCCGTCCCACTGCTTCACGGTGAGCAGGGTGATCTCCAGCTCAAAGTGCAGGAACTCTTCCACGATCACCCGGGCCCCGGCGCCGCGCGCGCCCTCCATTGCGGCGGTCCAGGCTGCAGAGATCGCCTCGGGGCCACGCACTACGGTCTGGCCCTTGCCCGAGGAGCTCATCACCGGCTTCACCACCACCGGCCAGCCCAGTCCGGCAGCGGTGCTCGCCAGTTCGCTGGCGCTGCTGGCGTAGGCGAAGCGGGCGGTGCGCAGCCCCAGCTCAGTTGCCGCAAGGTCGCGGATGCGGTCACGATTCATGGTCACGGCCGTGGCCCGGGCGGTGGGAATCACGCTGATTCCTTCCGCCTCCAACTCCGCCAGGGCATCCACCGCCAGAGCTTCTACTTCTGGAATCACCAGATCGGGGCGGTGGTGGCGCACCACGGCCTTGAGGGCTTCTGGGTCGGTCATGGCGACCACCTCAGCGACATCAGCCACCTGCATGGCAGGGGCGCTGGCGTAACGATCCACTGCGATCACCCGGCAGCCGAGGCGCTGGGCCGCGATGGCTAGCTCCTTGCCCAGCTCACCGCTGCCTAGCAGCATCAAGGTGGCGGGAAGAGTGCGGGGGGCCGGGGAGGTCATGGAGGTAGCCCGGGCCGCGGGCAGGACAGCAAGATGGGGGTGATCTTCCTGCACACCGGGGCTAGTTGATGGTTTGGCTGTTGGGTTTGCCCTTGGGTTTCAGTACGGCCGGGGACGCCGCCAACGGCCTTCTATTTGGCTGGGATATCGTCACCTTGCAGAAATGGGCTCTGATCTACCTGGGCCTTTCCTCCCTGGCGTTTGTGGTGGTGTGGGTGGTGGGCTACTTGCGTCGAAATTGAGCTTGGAGATGTTTTTGAGCAGTCGCTGAGCTAGTTCAGCAACGTCAGCTGCCGCACTGGCGATTCCTCGTTGATGAAGCCATACGCCTCAAATACGCTTGGATCCGGGTGGGTGATGTGCTGGCCATCGCTGTGGCGCTCCAGCTGAAAGCCTTCGCTGGCCATGCGGCGCATCAGGGCAGCGGCCTCCTCGAAGCGGGCAGCCATGGCGGCCAGGCTGGCGCAGTCGGAGCTGAGGCCGGTTTCCTTCCAGGTGAAGTAAGCCATGGGTGATTGGCGAGGGCAGGGCTTAGGGCAGCAGCACTAAACCCAATCCCACCAGTAGCAGGCTGGCGAGCCAGAAGCGGATCACCACCACTTGTTCGTTGAGTCCACCGAGCTCGAAGTGGTGATGCAGCGGCGCCATGCGGAACAGGCGCCGGCCCTGGCCCGTGGCTGGGTTTTTGGTGGCCTTGAACACCCACACCTGCAGGATCACCGACAGGGATTCCGCCAGGAAAACGCCGCCCATCAGTAGCAGGGGCCAGAGGCTGTTGGAGAGCAGGGCGACGGCGCTGAGTGCTGCCCCCATTGCCAGCGAGCCGGTGTCGCCCATGAACAGCCGAGCCGGGTGGCGGTTGTGGGCCAGAAAGCCCAGCCAGCAGCCGGCCATTGCGGCGCAGAAACCGGCCAAAGCCGCATCTCCTTCGTGGCCACGCAGCATCAGTTGCAGCCCCATGCCCGTGAAAACCACGGCGCCACAGCCTGCGGCCAGGCCGTCCAGGCCATCTGTGAGGTTGGTGGCGTTGCTTTCGGCCATAAACACAAACAATCCCAGCGGCCAGATCAGCAGACCGATCGGCAGTACCCAGCCCAGGGGCAGGGCTATGTCGCCGGGGGAGGCACCACCGAGCCACTGCCCTGCTGCGGCCCAGATCAGAAACAACAGGGCCGCGGCGGCCTGCAACAGCAATTTGCCTCGGGGCGTGAGGCCCGTGTTGGTGCGGCGGGTGAGGCTGCGCCAGTCATCGATGGCACCGATCGCCATGTAGACCAGGGTTACGGCGGCAACGGCCAGCAGTCGCGGATCGCTTGGGCTGAGCAGGCCGCCCACCAGCACCCCAATGGGCACTACCAGCAGTCCACCCATGGTGGGGGTGCCGGCCTTACTGAGGTGGCCCTGGGGCCCCTCTGAGCGAATCACCTGGCCGAGCTTGAGCTCGCGTAATCGCGGTACGCCCCAAGCGGTGATTCCAGCGCTGATTAGGCCGGCAAGTAGCAGTGGCACGGTTAGCTGGGGTGCGCCGCTCCGCCAGTCACACACCACACAGGCCAGCAGTAACAAACCGCCGAGCAGGGCAGCTGGGCTCGAGACAACCAAGGGAAAGGGACGGCGACCGCCCCAGTTTCCCCTGCGGGACTCAGTCTTCCCAGTCTTCGTCTTGTTGTTCGTCGTCCTTGTTGTAGTCCTCCTTCTCACCCATGAGTGCTGAGAGCTCCTCCTCTTCCACCGTGCTTACTTCGGTGCTGGCGGTTTCCTCATCAGCCACCAAGCGGCCACTGCTCTCCAGCCAGCTCAGCAGATCGGGCTCATCACGCAGGGGCAGCACCGGAGCTGGGTCGCTGCGCCGATAGCGCGTCAGCGAGGGATTGATCGTGTCGAGTCGACTGCTGTCACTGGTCGCGAGTGTGCTCATGCGTGCGCCTACCGGAAGCTAGGTCTGGGGTGGGCCCAAACAGACCAATCAGTCACCATAGCTGCAGAGCTGATAAAGCCCCCAGCCCATGCCCTTGAGAAGCCAAAATGCCAGCCCCCTAGCAGGGGTGCTGAAGGTCTGGGCCCTGGCCCTGGCCATCAGTGCTGTGCTGGCCGCGGCGGGCGAGCGCTGGCCCCAGCCGTTGCCCCTGCAGCAGACGGTGGTGTGGCTGCTGGTGGGCTTGCTGCCACTGGTTATGGGGTTGTGGTTGCTGACCCACTGGTCCCTGCCCGACCCCGACAGGGGAGAATCGGGAAACTGAGCGCATGGAGAGGCGTTGATGGGTCGGGCGAAGAAGGCGGTGCTGGCCTATTCCGGCGGCGTGGACACCAGCGTCTGTATCCCCTACCTGAAGCAGGAGTGGGGCGTGGAGGAGGTGATCACCTTCGCTGCTGATCTGGGCCAGGGCGACGAGCTGGAGCCGATCCGCCAGAAGGCGCTTGATTCCGGCGCCAGTCAGTCGATCGTTGGCGACCTGATCGAGCCCTTCATCACCGAATTCGCCTTCCCCGCCATTCGGGCTAATGCTCTCTACGAAGGTCGCTATCCCCTTTCCACCGCCCTGGCCCGGCCCCTGATTGCCCGGCGGCTTGTGGAGATTGCTCGAGAGGTGGGTGCTGATGCGGTTGCCCACGGCTGCACCGGTAAGGGCAACGATCAGGTGCGCTTCGATGTGGCGATCGGCGCCCTCGCCCCCGACCTCAAGGTGCTCACCCCGGCGCGGGAGTGGGGCATGAGCCGCGAGCAAACCATCGCCTACGGCGAGCGCTGCGGCATTCCTTCACCGGTGAGCAAGAAGTCGCCCTATTCGATCGACCTCAACCTGCTGGGCCGCTCGATCGAAGCGGGCCCTTTGGAAGATCCCAACGTGGAGCCGCCAGAGGAGATCTACGCCATGACCGTGTCTGTGGATGCGGCGCCGGATCAGGCCCAGATCGTTGAGATCGGCTTTGAGCAGGGCAATCCGGTGAGCATCGATGGCCTGCGCCTCGATCCGGTTAGTTTGATCCGCCAGGCAAATGCCCTGGCTGGAAGCCACGGCTTCGGCCGCCTCGACATGGTCGAAAACCGGGTGGTGGGTATTAAGAGCCGGGAGATCTATGAAACGCCGGGGCTGCTGCTGTTGATTAAGGCCCACCAGGAGCTGGAGAGCCTCACCCTGGCGGCCGATGTGTTGCGTACCAAACGCCAGCTCGAGCAGCAGTGGGCGGATCTGGTGTACCAGGGCCTTTGGTATGGCCCGCTCAAGGATGCGCTTGATGGCTTCATGGATCGCACCCAGCAAACCGTGAACGGCACGGTGCGGCTGAAATTGCACAAGGGCAATGCCACCGTGGTGGGCCGCAGCAGTGCCAGCGACAGCCTCTACGTGCCCGACATGGCCACTTACGGCGCCGAAGATCAGTTCGACCACAAGGCAGCTGAGGGCTTCATCTACGTGTGGGGCCTGCCCACCCGCCTGTGGGCTGCCAACCAGCGCCGGCGCTAAGCCGCCCGGTTGCTGCCAAAGCCGAAGGCATGGAGCAAGGCCTGGCGCCGGCGAGGGCGTCTTTGCTCTTGCTGGGGCATGAGTAGGTGCTGGCGCAACATCGCGTTTTCCCTGAGAAGCCGCTGTTGCTGTTCGAGCAACTGCTGCAATCGCTGCCGAAATTTGTCTTCAAACAGGTTGGGTAGGTCTTCGAGCAGGTCCTGCATGGCCTGAAGCTCCTCCCGGGTTTTGGCGAGTTCCCGTTCCAGCTCGCTTTGGCGTTCTTGCTGCTGGTGCCATAAAAAAACCGAAGTGACAGAGGGCTGCCACTTCGGTACTGGTGGTGTGACGTCTCTCTCCATAAGCGGAGATTAAGAGTGGGCTTGTTTTTTTACAAGCCAAGCCCGTATTCGTTCCGCAAATACTTGTAGTCGTGGAATCAGACTGCAGCTGGTTCCATAGGAGCAGCTTCGCTGGCGGCTCCGGGAAGGGTGCGGGGTGCGGGCATGGGACCGTCTTGCTTGACGGTGAGGTAGCGAATCACATCCTCGGAGAGACGCATGGCTCGCTCCAGGGGGCCAACCTGCTGGCCGTCACCGTTGTGATTGAGCTGCACGTAGATGCCTTCGCGGTGCTTGGCGATCGAATAGGCCAGGCGGCGCTTGCCACGCATCTGGCAATCGAGCACCTCACCACCGGATTCGGTGACCAGATCGCGGTACTTGGCGACGTGGGTTTCCACCTCTTCTTCCGGAATATCCGGACGAAGGATGTACATGGTCTCGTAATAGGGCTGCGTCATGGTCGCTTCGGGGTTGTCGCCTCAGGAGTTGGGGCAGCGGCCGGCGGGCTGATGCCCACCAGCGACGGATCAAACACCTTACAGCTGCATCCGAACCGCCTCTGAGAGGCTGGGAATGTCGGCCTCCTTGCCCCGCAGGTTCTGCACTATTGCGAACAGCACCAGCACCAAAACCCCAATGAAAACGGTGTTGCTGAGGGTTTTGCCCACGAAGTCCAGGGCGCCCAGCCCCAACACCTGGAAGGCCAGGGTCACCAGCACCACCACGATGTCGATCAGGATCGCCTGCAGCACGTTGAAGCGGATCACGTAGGGCACTTTGTTGTTGCGTACTACCGCTAGGAACAACACCAGGAACAGCACCAGCCCGCCGAAGGGCACCACCTGCTCCAGCAGGGCAATTGGCAGGATCGGCACCCCCAGCCACTGGAGTGCTGGAAACAGGCCAAACAGCCCCCGTCCGAAGGAGAAGGCGTCGCTCCAGGGCAGCAGGTAGGCCAGGGCCGCTAGCACTCGCTGCCAGATCGGTGGATCCTGCATGGGCGGGGATGTTTTAGGGCCCTAAAGCTAGGGGCCCAGCTGGGCAAGGGCCGCCGTCCGCATCGCCGCCACGGGCACTTGCTCAAGGCCGCTCCAGCGCCGCAGGGAGGCCGCCCCTTGCTGCACCAGCATTTCCAGGCCATCGAGGCTTCGGCAGCCCCGACTGGTCGCAGCTAGCAGCAGGGCAGTGGGCCTGGGCGTGTAGATCAAGTCGTAAACCGTGGCGCCGGGTCGAAGGGCCTCCAGCTCGCTGGGGCTGAGCGGGCACTGCTGGGCCGCATCTGGATTACCCGCGGCAGCCATGCCTACGGGCGTTGTGTTCACCACCAGATCTGCCAGGGCCAGGGCATCGGCCAGCTCCCTGCAGTCCTCAGCCCACTCCAGTGCCCGCAGTTGGGGGGCCCAGCTGTGGCACGTGGTCAACAGGGCCCCTAAGCGATTTGCGCTCCGGCCCGCCATGGCGATGGAACTGCAACCCAGTTCCACTAGGGCTGCCACCACGGCTCGGGCACTGCCGCCACAGCCCAGCACCACCGCTCGCCGACCCTGCCAGTTCTGCTCAGTGCTGAGTAGGGGCGCCAAGAAGCCCTCCACATCTGTGTTTTCTCCTAGCCAGCCCCCCTGCGGACGCCGCACCAAGGTGTTCACCGCACCCACCCGTTCCGCTAGGGGCGAGAGGCTGTGGCAGAGGTCAGCCACGGCCTGCTTGTGGGGCAGGGTCACGTTGAGGCCGCGGCAGTCGACGGCTTCCAAGCCCCGCAGCACCACCGCTAGGTGGTCGGCGGGGGCGGGCAGGGCCAGATACACCCAGTTGAGCCCCAGCTCAGCCAGGGCTGCGTTGTGCATTGCCGGCGAGAGGGAGTGGCGCACCGGATCACCGAGAACCCCAGCTAGGGCAGTGCTTCCGGAGATTGACTGGGGCATGGACGAGGGCTGGGTGGCGGGGCCTGTTCGGGAACCACCCCTCGCCTGGGAAGGCCCCAGCTGCTGAAGATGCTCCCAGTCAGATTCACTCACCGTAAGGAGTTAGTTACCCATGGGCAAGGTCGTTGGCATTGATTTAGGCACTACGAACAGTTGTGTTGCCGTCATGGAGGGCGGCAAGCCCACCGTGATTGCCAACGCTGAAGGGTTCCGCACCACACCCTCTGTGGTGGCATACACCAAAAACCAGGATCAGCTGGTGGGCCAAATCGCCAAGCGTCAGGCGGTGATGAACCCGGAAAACACTTTTTATTCGGTGAAGCGCTTCATTGGCCGTCGCGTTGATGAAGTCAACGAAGAATCGAAGGAAGTGAGCTATGGCGTTGAAAAGGCCGGCGCCAATGTGAAGGTGAAATGTCCGGTTCTTAATAAGCAGTTTGCCCCCGAGGAGGTGAGCGCCCAGGTGCTGCGCAAGCTCGCCGAAGATGCTGGCAAGTATCTCGGTGAGACGGTGACCCAAGCGGTGATCACCGTTCCCGCCTATTTCAACGACTCCCAGCGCCAAGCCACCAAGGACGCCGGCAAGATCGCTGGCCTTGAGGTGCTGCGCATCATCAACGAGCCGACTGCGGCGGCCCTGGCCTACGGCCTCGATCGCAAGAGCAATGAGCGCATCCTGGTGTTCGACTTGGGCGGCGGCACCTTCGACGTCTCAGTGCTTGAGGTGGGCGACGGTGTGTTCGAGGTTCTTTCCACCTCCGGTGACACCCACCTGGGAGGCGATGACTTTGACAAAGTGATCGTTGATTACCTGGCCGCCAGCTTCAAAGCCAATGAGGGCATTGATTTGCGCCAGGACAAGCAAGCCCTGCAGCGTCTTACTGAAGCTGCTGAGAAGGCCAAAATCGAGCTCTCTAGCGCTACCCAAAGCGAAATCAATCTGCCGTTTATTACGGCCACCCCTGAGGGCCCCAAGCACCTCGATCTCACCCTCACCCGAGCCAAGTTTGAAGAGTTGGCCTCCACACTTATAGACCGTTGCCGCGTGCCGGTGGAGCAGGCCCTTAAGGACGCCAAGCTCTCCTCCGCTGAACTCGACGAGATCGTGATGGTGGGCGGCTCCACCCGTATCCCGGCTGTGCTGGAGCTGGTCAAGCGCGTCACCGGCAAGGACCCCAACCAAACCGTCAACCCAGATGAAGTGGTGGCTGTTGGTGCCGCGATTCAGGGCGGTGTATTGGCCGGTGAGGTCAAGGACATCCTGCTGTTGGACGTCACCCCCCTGTCCCTCGGCGTTGAGACCCTTGGTGGCGTGATGACCAAGATGATCACCCGCAACACCACCATCCCAACCAAGAAAACCGAGGTTTATTCCACGGCGGTGGATGGTCAGACCAACGTGGAGATTCACGTGCTCCAGGGTGAGCGCGAGATGGCCAGCGACAACAAGTCACTCGGCACCTTCCGCCTCGACGGCATTCCTCCCTCCCCCCGTGGCGTGCCCCAGATCGAGGTCACCTTCGACATCGACGCCAATGGCATCCTCAGCGTCACCGCTAAGGACAAGGGCAGCGGCAAGGAGCAGAGCATCTCGATCACCGGAGCTTCCACCCTCAGCGATAACGAGGTGGAGAAGATGGTCAAGGATGCCGAGACCAATGCTGCTACCGACAAGGAGAAGCGCGAAAAGATCGACCTGAAGAATCAGGCCGAAACCCTCGTTTATCAGTCGGAGAAGCAGCTCGGCGAGCTCGGCGACAAGGTGGGCGCTGAGGACAAGGCCAAGGTGGAATCCTCTTCCGCCAAGCTCAAGGAGGCGATCGCCAAGGAAGACTTCGACACCATGAAGTCTGAGCTCGAAATTCTGCAGCAGGCTCTATACGCCGCTGGTGCCGCCGTGTATCAGCAGGCTGCAGGTGCTGAGGCCGGCGGTGCTGCCCCTGGTGGCAATGGGGCGGGTGCCGATGCGGGCAGCTCTGCTTCCAGCGACGACGTGATCGATGCGGAATTCACCGAAAGCAAGTGATTCAGATTTATTGAATGCCGTTAGGTGATCTTTAGCCCCCCTTACGGGGGGCTTTTTGATGGGCTCAGGGGCCAACGCTGGCCAGGGCATCCTTCGCCTTGGCCAAGACAGGAGCGGGCAGGGGGATGTAGCCAAGAGAAGGGGCCTGCTTTTGGGCTGCTTCGCTGAGGGCGTAGTTGAAGGTGCGCTGCAGGGTGGGCAGCTTGGCTGCATTGCCATTTTTGTAGAGCAGCACCCAGGTGAAGGTGACGATCGGATAGCCGGCGCTGGGATTGGGATCGCTGCCGGTGAGATCGTCCCCCAAGTTGATCGTGGCTAGGGCCTGGCTGGCGTTGGCGGCATCGGGCAGGCTGAAGCTGCCGGCGCGATTGGCGATGGCGGCGGCTTGCAGGACGCCTCGCACATAGGCCGCTTCCACATAGCCAATGCTGCCCTTGGTTTGCAGCAGGCTGGCGGCGACGCCCTCATTGCCCTTGGCCCCCACGCCGGTCGGCCAGTTCACCGATTTGCCCACGCCAGGGCCCTGCTTCCAGCTGGGGCTGAAGGCGGCCAGGGAGTTGGTGAAGTTGTAGGTGGTGCCGGACCCGTCGGAGCGCACCACCACCTGGATCGGCTGGTTGGCGCAGCCCAGCTGCTGGAAGTTGGAGATCTTGCCTTCAAAGATCTGCACCAGCTGGGCCTGGCTGAGCTTGAGCGTGCAGCCCGGCAGGTTGTAGG